>NZ_WWSA01000044.1:0-21542 GCF_009875615.1 Dorea sp. BIOML-A1 | reverse complement strand
TTTTATTAAAACAGAGGCTATTTACAGAAAAGTGGTGCTGGGGATAACTCCCAGCACCAACTTTGTCTACAGTCTGAAAGGGGTAATGTTTCACATGAAACATTACCCCTTTTACATTTTCTTGTTTTCATAAAATTCTTATCAAATTGCTATTTTTCTTACCGTATCGGCTCTTTGGAAGGCATTCCAGCCTTTCGTGGATATTTTTTTGCCGTATTCTTCACTTTGTGGATCTTCACGAACGATCTGCCGATGTCTGTTCCCGGAAGCTCGAATTTTACTACATCTTCAATCTTACCGCCAAGTATCTTTACCGCTTTCGATGACTCTTTTACTTCTTCATCAATCTCACCCGATTTATAAGGTACAAACATACCATCCACTTTTACGTAAGGCAGGCAATATTCGCTCAACGTTGCCAGATTTGCAACTGCTCTGGACACACACAGATCATACTGTTCTCTATATGCTGCATCTTTGGCATAATCTTCCGCTCTTCCATGAATTGTGTGGATATCTTCCAATCCCAGTTCTTCGATTACAGCATTCAGGAACTTAATTCTTTTGTTCAACGAATCAAGCAATGTCACTTTCAGATGTGGAAATGCAATCTTAAGCGGTAATCCCGGGAATCCCGCCCCCGTACCAATATCGATTACCTGATCTACCTTAGCCATATCCATGACTTTTACAATAGAAAGGCTGTCTACATAATGTTTTTCCACAACCTCCTCATATTCTGTGATTCCGGTCAGGTTCATCACCTTATTCCACTCTTCAAGAAGCTTATGATAGGCATCGAACTGCTCTTTCTGCCGGTCCGTGATCTCTATTCCTATCTTTTCCAGGCTTTTTTTCAAAATCTGGTCCATATTTTTCTCCTTATTTCTCTCTAAAGTCAATAAGTATATAAAATGTATGATTTTTCATGTTATTCATTTTATATACTTATTATTATATTTACTATATGATTATATTTATATTATTTTATGATATAATTACAAATATATTTACCACTGTAATCCGTTGTATCTCTGCACTTTATCTGTGATTTCCACTCAGATATACCAGCAGCACCGAGATATCAGCCGGAGACACACCGGAAATGCGTGACGCCTGTCCGATCGACACCGGTCTGTACTCTTTCAGCTTCTGAACTGCTTCGATACGAAGGCTGTTCACTGCATCATAATCCATATCTTCCGGAATTTTCTTATTTTCCATCTTCTTGAACTGCTCTACCTGGCGTTTCTGACGCTGGATATAACCGTCATATTTCAGGGAAATATCCACCTGTCCGATCACTTCTTCCGCCAGATCTTTTGGCAATTTTGGCCGGGTCACATCAATATCTGCAACTGCTTCGTAAGACAATTCCGGTCTCCGGATCAATTCTGCCAGACTGCTTCCGGAATTCAGCGGTGTACTTTCATAGGATTCCAGGAGTTCCTGTACCTTTTCACTGGTTCCGACATAAGCATTCTTTAATCGCTCGATTTCCGACTCTATCAGCTTTTCTTTTTCCTTCAGGCGGTCGTAACGCTCCTGTGAGATCAGACCGACTTCATAGCCTTTTTCCGTCAGACGCTGATCCGCATTGTCCTGTCTCAGAAGCAGACGGTACTCTGCCCTGGAAGTCATCATACGATATGGCTCATGACTTTCCTTTGTAACCAGATCATCGATCAGAACGCCGATATAAGCCTCTGAACGGTCTAACACCAGGGATTCCCTGCCTTGCAGCTTTCTGGCGGCATTTATGCCAGCTATAAGCCCTTGTGCGGCAGCTTCCTCATAGCCGGAGCTTCCGTTGAACTGTCCCGCGCTGAATAATCCACTGATGTTACGGAATTCCAGGGATGGTTTTAACTGTCTTGCATCAATACAGTCATACTCGATCGCATATGCATTTCTTACAATCTTCACATGCTCCAGCCCCGGAACACTGCGGTACATAGCATACTGTACATCTTCCGGCAGCGAACTCGACATACCACCGATATACATCTCATCCGTCTCCAGTCCTTCCGGCTCAAGAAATACCTGATGACGCTTTTTATCTGCAAATTTTACAACTTTATCTTCGATCGACGGACAGTATCTCGGTCCCGTTCCCTCGATCATTCCGGAATACAGCGGTGATCTGTCCAAATTGGCACGGATGATATCATGTGTCGTCTCATTTGTATAAGTCAGCCAGCATGAAGCCTGGTCGATCTGCACATCGTCCGGATTTGTAGTAAATGAAAACGGCACTACCCTCTCGTCTCCGAACTGCTCTTCCATCTTGCTGAAGTCCACGGTTTTACGGTCTACCCTGGCAGGTGTTCCTGTCTTGAAACGGTACATCTTAATTCCCAGTTCTTTCAGACAATCGGTCAGATGATTGGCCGCCTGCAGTCCGTTCGGACCGGTATACTGACTCACATCCCCATAGATACAACGTGCCTTCAGATAAGTTCCGCTGCAGATGATAACCGCCTTACAGTGATAAGTTGCACCCGAAAATGTCTGCACTCCGGTAATCTTTCCATCTTCCACCAGGAGATTTGCCACCTCTCCCTGCTTGATCTCAAGATTCTCCTGCGCTTCCAGTACACGGCGCATCGTTCTGCTATAGACCGCCTTATCAGCCTGTGCACGAAGCGAATGTACCGCCGGGCCTTTGGACTTATTTAACATTTTTGACTGGATAAATGTACGGTCGATGACCTTTCCCATCTCTCCGCCAAGGGCATCCAGTTCTCTTACCAGATGGCCTTTGGAACTTCCTCCGATATTCGGATTACACGGCATCATCGCAATGCTGTCCACACTTACGGTAAATACCAGTGTCTGAAATCCAAGTCTCGCCGTTGCCAGTGCCGCCTCGCATCCTGCGTGTCCGGCACCGATGACGACAACATCATATTTATCTTTATTTTCCCATACAGAATTTGCTGAATATCTCATTAACCAAATCTTCTCCTATCGTTTCGCCGGTGATATTGCCGAGAGCTTCATATGCATCCATAAGATCGATCGAATAGAAATCCTCCGGCATATCTGCGGCAATGCTGTCATTCACACGTTCAAGTGCGGCATATGCATCCTGAAGTGCTGTTTTCTGTCTCACATTCGTAATATAGATTTCATCATTAAATGTCAGTTCGCCCTGGAAGAACATCTCCTTTAACGTATCTTCCAGTTCTCCGATCCCCTCCACATTCTTTGCGGAGATCTCGATCACCGGGAATTCCTCCGGCAGCTCTTCCTGATCTTTTTTCACCTGCATATTCAGATCGGATTTGTTCAGCAGAATGATCGCACGTTTTCCTTTGATCAGATGCAGGATCTCTGCATCATTTTCATCCAGCGGTCTGGATGCATCGATCACATACAGGATCAGGTCTGCCTTGTCTGCATATTCTTTTGCACGGTCAACACCGATCTTTTCTACCACATCTTCCGTATCACGGATGCCGGCAGTATCCATGATATTTAAAGAAATTCCCTTCAGATTCAGGTGTTCTTCCAATACATCTCTGGTTGTACCTGCAATATCTGTAACGATTGCCCGGTCTTCACCGAGAAGTACATTTAACAGGGATGATTTCCCCGCATTCGGTTTTCCGAGGATGACTGTGCGTACGCCCTCTTTTATAATCCTACCATCATCACAGCTATCTAGCAATCTTTTCATTGCTTCTATGATCTCATCAACCACTTTTTTTAGTGTTTCCCCGTATCCATCAACGCTGATATGCTCCGGATCATCCAGTGCGGTCTCGATAAATGCAGTGTGATACAGGATCTTTTCACGCATTTCACCGATCTTATCTTTGATATTGCCCTTAAGCTGGCTCACTGAACTCTGTAAAGCATATTCGTTCTGCGATGCGATCAGGTCCCCGACAGCCTCTGCCTGTGAAAGATCCAGTCTGCCATTTAGAAACGCACGCTTGGTGTACTCTCCCGGCTCTGCCGGGCGCGCACCATTTTTGATCAGAAGCTCCAGAATACGCTTTACCACATAGACTCCGCCGTGACAGTTGATCTCCACCGTATCTTCACCGGTGTAGCTGTGCGGCCCGCGCATCAGCATGACCAGTACTTCGTCGATCACCTGATCTCCATCAACCATATACCCATAATGGATCGTATGTGATTGCTGTTCACATAACTTCTTCTCTTTTTTCCCTTTATACACCCGGTCTGCGATCTGAAATGCTTCCGGACCACTCATTCGTACAATTCCGATCCCGGAATTACTCATTGCCGTAGATATTGCGGCAATTGTGGAATTATATAATTGTTCCATATTTCCTCCATACTTTGGTATCAAAAAAGACAAGGGCCGCTTAAAGACCCCTGTCTCTTAATTATCGGTTATTTCTGTTTCTTACCAGTGTTACCACAACTCTTCTGTAAGGCTCTTCACCTTCACTGTGTGTGGATACTGCCGGGTCAGACTGCAGCGCAGAGTGAATGATTCTTCTCTCGTATGGATTCATCGGCTCAAGAGAAACTGTCTTTCTTGTTCTCTTAACTTTACTTGCGATATTCTTTGCAAGATTTTCCAGTGTTTCTTTTCTTCTTCTTCTGTAATCCTCTGTGTCAAGTTTCACTCTTACATATCCATCCTGCATCTTATTGGCAACACGATTTGTAAGATACTGCAGAGAATCAAGTGTCTGTCCTCGTTTTCCGATCAGAATACCCATATTGCTTCCTTCCATATTGATAGAAAGTGCACCTTCTTCATCTACAGCAGATGTAACTTTTACATCCTCCATGCCCATTGCATTCATCACATCATAGATGAATTTCTCACATGTCTCGATCGTCTGTGGTTCCACCTTTGCAAGTTCTGCTTCTTTCTTTGGAGCAGATTTTACTTCCGGCTTCTCTTCTCTCGCCGGTTTTCTGGCGTGTGAATATTCTTTTACCGGTTCTTCCACTTTCGGCTCTTCTTTTACAACTTCTTCAACCGGTTTTTCTTCCTGTTTTCTGCGGGCCTTGATCACAGCCTGCTTTCTTCCGATTCCAAGGAAACCTTCGCTTCCTTTTTCAACAACAATATAATCTAAACGATCACTTGTTACGCCTAACTGAACCAGTGCCTCTGTAATCGCATCGTCCAGTGTCTTTGCTGATAAGGTAATGTAATCCTCCATTACAGCCGCCCCCTAATCATTTTCGTTAAATTTCTTCACCATATTTGCCTTTGATGCGAGACTTCCTTTCTTCGCATTGTCTGCTTTCTGGTGCGCTTTTTCCACTCTGGCTTCTCTTTCTTTTTCACTTAAGTTAGATGTACTCTGCTTTTTCATGGATGCCTGGTTGTTCATATTCTTGGTATTCGTCTGAGCCATTGCTGCGATTCGTTCATTCTTCTCGCCGCGTTTTACACGTTTTTCCTCAGCCTTTTCCTTGTTTTTCTCCAGGATCTCATCTACAGACATCTTGCTTAAATGCTTATTGATAAATATCTGCTGAACGCAACGTACTACCGCACTGACGATCCAGTACAGACCGATACCTGTCGGAAGTGAAAATACCATAAATACCGAGAACAGCGGCATTGTCACATTCATCGTGTTCATCGTAGATGCCATCGGGTTATCTTTATCAAGCTGCTGTCCGGAAATAGCCTGTGAAAGCTTGATACTTCCGTACTGTGTCAGACCAGATAATACCGGAAGCAAGATTGCAGTAATAATAATAACAACCGGTGCAAATCCATAGTCCCCGCTGTTCTTGATCATCTGCATAGGTGAGATGGTCAGGTCAGGAAGGGTCAGGAATACATTTACTGCTTTTGGAGCTGTCTTGATCTCCGGAACATATTTCTGGATATTATAGATAACCGGGTACAAAGCAAACAACAGCGGCATCTGAATCAGTAACGGAAGGCATCCTGCTGACATCGATGTACCATATTTGTCATACACCTGCTGAATCTCTTCCTGCTGTTTCATCATTGATGCCTGGTCTTTTTTATTCTTATACTTCTTCTGTATAGCCTGAATCTCCGGATTCATAACAGATGACATCTTCGATGTTCTCTGCTGCTGTACTGTAAGTGGAAGTAATAACGTATACACAAAAATCGTATACAGAATGATTGACAGACCTACCAGTCCATTATCGCTTGGCAGACAGTTGTCCAGTAAATTATAGATAAAGTTCATTACCTTACCCAGAATCCAGCAAAGCTGTCCGACGATCGGCCAGTTAGCGGCAGTCAGTAAACTTGGTACCATAATTTTTTCCTCCATATGTAGTTGTAATCTTTTTAAGGAACAGGGTCGTACCCTCCTCTGGTAAACGGATTACAGCGCAGAATTCTCCACACTGCCAGCCGTCCCCCTTTTAACGCGCCGTATTTCTCAATTGCTTCTTTCGCATACTGAGAACAGGTCGGATAAAACTTACAGGTGGAACCGCCCTTTATCGGAGACAGATATCTCTGATAAAATCTGATACCAGTGAGCAGAATCTTCTTCATAATACGTTACCCCTCATCTATAATCTTATGAAGATGGGCCAGATGGAGCATTGCGCCGACAATCTCTTTATAACCTTTTCCTTTGGCGCCTATTCTTGCTATAACAATAATATCCAATCCACATCTGAACCGTTCTTCTTGTAATCTATAGCTTTCGCGGATTAACCTCGTTAATCTGTGCCGTACTATACTGTTTCCTACTTTTTTACTTACAGATATTCCTAATCGATTCTGACCAGTCCCATTCTCCAGTACATACATAACCAGATATTTGTTGGCATAAGATGTTCCTTTTCTATATATATATTGGAAATCTTTGTTCTTTTTCAGTGATTCGGAATACTTCATTGTGTGATTCTCCTAATTATTCTGAGTAGAAGAAAAGGCCACATATATGCGGCCTACGCTGATAATTTCTTTCTTCCTTTTGCTCTTCTTGCAGCAAGTACTTTTCTTCCACCTGCTGTGCTCATTCTAGATCTGAAGCCATGTACTTTAGCTCTCTGTCTCTTTTTTGGCTGGAATGTCATCTTCATGGATATCCACCTCCTTATTTTATTCCAAGGGATGTTCTCCCTAATTTTCATAAGACATCAGCCTTGATTATATTAAAAAAACCGCTCTACGTCAAGCAATTCCGCAAATTTTTAAAATATATTTATCCACATTTTGTGGAAAACTTTGTGGATTTCTGTGGATAACGTGTGGAAATCATATATTTTTTTAGTTTTTTCCCCTTTACATACGCATTTTTACTATGTTGATAATTGGGATTGAGTTTTCCACAGTTTCTCACATGCATCAAAGTGCACGATTAAAGATTGCCTAAAGCAACTTTTTGATGTACAATGTAGAAGAGTGGGTTTATAGGTGAAAATCCGCGAATCAGACAGATTAGGAGTAAATATGATGAATACAGTGAAGGAAAAATGGCCTGAAATTATCGAACATCTCAGGGTAGAACACGAGTTATCCAATGTATCATTCAATACATGGATACAACCGTTGAAGGTCTACGATGTTGTAGACAATACCGTATTTATATTGGTAAATATGAATGCGAGTGTAGAATATATAGAGAAAAAATATCAGCTTCCATTAAAGGTATGCATTGCGGAGACTACCGGAACTGAATATGACGTTGTCTTCATTTCGGAAGATGATGACAGACTGAATGAGATCCAGAATATGGCCATTGAAGCGAATCAGAAGAAAAAAAGCAAAAGTGCTGCGGAGAAAGCCGGGCTGAATCCGAAGTATACATTTGATACCTTCGTTGTCGGCGGGAATAATAATTTCGCCCACGCAGCTTCCCTTGCTGTTGCCGAATCTCCGGGAGAAGTATACAATCCTCTCTTCTTATATGGAGGTGTTGGACTTGGAAAGACCCATTTGATGCACTCGATCGCGCATTTTATTCTGGACAAGAATCCAAAGAAAAAAGTACTCTATGTAACCAGTGAGACATTTACAAATGAGCTGATCGAAGCTCTGAAGAACGGTAAAACCGCCGGAAACGAGTCCGCAATGTCGAAATTCCGCGATAAATACCGTAATAATGATGTACTTTTGATTGATGATATCCAGTTCATTATAGGAAAAGAAAGTACACAGGAAGAGTTCTTCCATACATTTAACCATCTGCATACTTCCGGAAAGCAGATCATCATATCGTCTGATAAGCCGCCAAAAGATATTGAGACTTTGGAGGCCAGACTTCGTACGCGCTTTGAGTGGGGTCTGATCGCTGATATTTCATCACCTAACTATGAAACCCGTATGGCGATTCTTCAGAAGAAGATCGAACTGGATCATTTGGAAAAATATAACATTCCGAATGATGTACTCGAGTATATCGCAACGAACGTTAAGACAAATATCCGAGAACTTGAAGGCTCTCTTAATAAGCTGATCGCACTTTATAAGCTGAACAATAACGAATCCATCGATATTGCGCTCGCAGCAGAAGCATTAAAAGACATCATTTCTTCGGATAATAAGAGAGAAGTTACACCGGAACTGATCCTGGATATCGTTTCCGATCATTTTGGTGTGTCTATTGCCGACCTCAAAGGCGGCAAACGTAACGCCGAGATCGTCTTTCCGCGCCAGATTGCCATGTATCTGATCCGTAATATGACAGAAACTTCATTAAAAGCAGTCGGTGTCATCCTTGGGGGAAAAGATCATTCTACCATCAAACATGGAATCGAAAAAATCGAGAACGAATTACAGGCGGACGAGACTCTTTCTAACACTATTAATATCATAAAGAAGAAGATCAACCCGGCTTAGCCTTATTTTGCTGTTTTCAGCTGTGAATAACTATGTGGAAAATCTAATTATCATATGTGGATAACTATGGGATAGCCTTGGGAAAACCACAGGATTTCTGCAACTGTCTTTAGAAACGAAAAAGTTTTCAACAACAGTTCCACACATAATCCAGTCAGATTCCACAGAGTTTTCAAAGCCGATTTTCCTTGCAAACAGTGGGCTGGAGGCACTTTTCCTCTTTTCCACATCCCCTAAGACGGCTGAGGCGGAAACTATTTTATTTATTTATCCATTACACACGTACGAAAGGAGTTATACACACATGAAAATTACCTGCAGTAAATCGAATCTGGTCAAAGGTGTCAGTATTGTTTCCAAAGCAGTTCCTTCTAAAACAACAATGCCAATCCTTGAATGTATCTTAATCGATGCAACAACAGATATTATCAAATTAACAGCTAATGATATGGAACTTGGTATCATGACAGAGATCTCCGGAGACATCATCGATCGTGGTATGATCGCAATCGATGCGAAGATTTTTTCAGAAATCGTTCGAAAACTTCCGGATAATGAAGTAACGATCGAAACGTTAGATAATCTTCAGACCGTGATCACCTGTGAAAAAGCAAAGTTTGATATTGCCGGCAAACCTGGTGATGAATTTGCCTACTTACCGATTATCGAAAAAGAAGATTCTATCGAAATCTCTCAATTCACATTAAAAGAAGTCATTCGTCAGACTATTTTCTCAATCTCTGACAGCGAGAGCAACAAGCTTATGACCGGTGAATTGTTTGATATTAGTGACAATATTCTGAAAGTTGTTTCGCTTGACGGACACAGAATTTCCATCCGTAAGGTTCCGCTGAAGAAAAGTGTTGCGGACAGAAAACTGGTTGTACCGGGAAAAACCCTGATCGAGATCAGTAAGATCCTTTCGGGAGAAGCTGAAAATGTGGTATCGATTTCATATACAAAGAACCATATCGTGTTCGAATTTGATAATACCATCGTGGTATCCCGCCTGATCGAAGGTGAATACTTCAGAATCGATCAGATGTTATCCAGTGATTACGAGACAAAAGTAAGAATCAACAAAAAAGAACTGCTCAGCTGTATCGATCGTGCAACACTTCTGGTAAAAGAAGGCGATAAAAAACCGATCATCATCAACATCGGCGATGAACTGATGGAATTAAAAATCAAATCCCAGATCGGATCTATGAATGAAGAGATCATGATCACGAAAGAAGGAAAAGATCTGCTGATCGGATTCAATCCGAAATTCCTGATCGATGCACTCCGTGTTATCGATGATGAGGAAGTGACGATCTATCTGATGAATGCAAAAGCACCTTGCTTTATCAAGGATGATGCGGAAAGTTATGTCTACCTGATCCTTCCGGTCAACTTTAACTCCGCAGCATAGGACTGTCCGGGAAGACCTGAAGAGAGCCTTTTCGGGTACGAAATAAAAAACAAGATAAAATGCAGGAATGCTTGCAAAAGTATATAGCAATGAGTATAATAAAACAACGGCTAAAAGAAGAAAAATATGCATAAAAATACAAAGAAATGCATATCCGGGAGAGGATACAAGACGTATGGAGACAATTATATTACGAGGTGAATATATCAAGCTTGGACAGGCTTTAAAAGCTGCGGGAATGGTGGAATCCGGAGTAGAAGCAAAAGAAGTGATACAGGAAGGTCTGGTCATGGTAAATGGCGAGACAGATACACGCCGCGGACGTAAGTTATATGGCGGCGATATCGTATTATTTGACGGAGAAGAGATCAGAATTGAAGGTTAATTCCCTGAAATTAAAGAATTTTAGAAATTATGATCTTCTGAATGTGGAGTTTGACGGTTCTACGAATATTTTTTACGGGAACAATGCGCAGGGGAAGACGAATATTCTGGAGGCGGTGTATCTGTCCGGAACGACCAAATCCCACCGCGGGTCGAAAGACAGGGACATGATACGGTTCGGTGAGGATGAATCCCACATTGAGACTGTGGTGGAGAAGAATGGTATCAGTTATCAGATCGACATGCACCTGAAGAAGAACAGCCCGAAAGGGATTGCGATAAACAAGATGCCGATCCGGAAAGCAAGTGAACTTTTCGGGATCGTGAATCTTGTATTCTTCTCGCCGGAAGACCTCAATATCATCAAGAACGGACCTGCAGAGAGACGTAGATTTATCGATCTGGAACTTTCGCAGCTCGATAAGGTGTACCTGAATAACCTGTCGAACTATAACCGTATCGTGAACCAGCGAAACCGTCTGCTGAAAGAGTTAAGTTTCGGCGGTAAGAAAGAACTTTCAGATACACTGGAAATATGGGAGATGCAGATGGTACAATATGGGGAGAGGCTGATCGCCAGAAGGAAAGAATTTGTCGCACAGATCAATGAGATCATTGCGAAGATCCATCAGAAGCTGACCGGCGGCAAAGAAAGTCTGCAGATCATATATGAGCCAAGTACGGGGGATCTGCCGTTTGAACAGGCACTGAAACGGTATCGTGACAGAGATCTCAGAATGAAGAGCACAACGGTGGGACCACACAGAGATGACATCGGATTTCTGACCGGCGATATGGATATCCGCAGATATGGCTCCCAGGGACAGCAGAGAACGGCTGCCCTGTCTTTGAAGTTATCGGAGATTGAACTGGTCAGGCTGGCAACGCATGACACACCGATACTTTTACTTGACGATGTATTGTCTGAACTTGATAAACACAGGCAAAACTATCTGTTAGACAGCATACATGATATACAGACCCTGATCACCTGTACAGGAGTTGAGGATTTTGTAAATCACCGCTTTTCAATAAACAAAGTGTTCCATGTCCAAAACGGACAGGTAACGAAAGAAAACTAGGAGGACTGAGAATGGGTACAGAAAAAGTACAGCATGAATACGGCGCAGATGAAATTCAGATATTGGAAGGTCTTGAGGCAGTCCGCAAACGTCCTGGTATGTACATTGGAAGTACATCTTCCAGAGGTTTGCATCACCTTGTATACGAGATTGTCGATAATGCCGTAGATGAAGCTCTGGCAGGCTTCTGTGATACGATTTATGTAACAATCAATAAAGACAATTCGGTGACCGTTATCGATAATGGACGTGGAATTCCGGTTGGTATCAACCACAAAGCAGGGCTTCCTGCGGTAGAAGTCGTATTTACCGTACTGCATGCGGGAGGAAAGTTCGGCGGTGGAGGATACAAGGTATCCGGAGGACTTCACGGTGTTGGAGCATCTGTTGTAAATGCGCTCTCCAACTGGCTGGAAGTAGAGATCTTCCATGATGGAAAGATCTACCAGCAGCGTTATGAACGTGGAAAAGTTACGGAGAAACTGGCAGTGATCGGAGAATGTGAAGAAGGAAAATCAGGTACAAAAGTCACATTCCTGCCGGACGATACCATTTTCGAGACAACGATCTTTGATTTTAATGTCCTGAAACAGAGATTCCGTGAGATGGCCTTCCTGACAAAAGGTCTGAAGATCGTGCTCAGTGATGAACGTGAGGAAGAACCAAAAGAAAGAACATTCCACTACGAGGGCGGGATCAAAGAATTCGTTTCTTACCTGAACCGGAGTGCGACACCACTTTATGAGCAGATCATTTACTGTGAAGGCATGGTCAATAATGTGTCTGTAGAAGTGGCTATGCAGCACAACGATTCTTACAGCGATAATACGTATGGATTTGTCAATAACATTACGACTCCGGAAGGCGGAACACACGTTGTCGGATTCCGTAATGCGATCACAAAGACATTTAATGACTATGCAAGAAAGAATAAGCTTCTGCGTGAAAATGAGCCGAACTTAAGCGGTGAAGATATCCGTGAAGGTCTGACAGCGATCATCAGTGTCAAGATCGAAGACCCGCAGTTCGAGGGACAGACCAAGCAGAAACTTGGTAACAGTGAGGCGAGAGGTGCGGTTGATAATGTGGTCAGCAGGCAGCTTGAGATCTTCCTTGAGCAGAATCCGGCCGTTGGTAAGATCATTGTGGAGAAATCTGTGATGTCCCAGCGTGCGAGAGAAGCCGCAAGAAAGGCAAGAGACCTGACACGTAGAAAATCAGCACTTGATAACATGGCACTTCCGGGAAAGCTTGCAGACTGTTCTGACAAGAATCCGGAGAATTGTGAGATCTACATCGTAGAGGGAGATTCCGCCGGTGGTTCTGCGAAGACTGCACGTGACCGTGCGACACAGGCAATCCTTCCGCTTCGTGGTAAGATCCTGAATGTAGAGAAGGCAAGACTGGATAAGATCTACGGCAATGCCGAGATCAAGGCGATGATCACAGCATTTGGTACCGGAATCCATGAGGATTTTGATATTTCCAAGCTGCGTTATCACAAGATCATCATCATGACCGATGCCGACGTGGACGGTGCACATATCAGTACACTGCTTCTGACATTCATTTACCGTTTCATGCCGGAACTGATCAAGCAGGGATATGTATATCTGGCACAACCGCCGCTCTACAAGCTTGAGAAGAACAAGAAGGTATGGTATGCATACAGTGACGAAGAATTAAGCAAGATCATCGAAGAAGTCGGACGTGACGGGAATAATAAGATCCAGCGTTACAAAGGTCTGGGAGAGATGGATGCCGAGCAGCTCTGGGATACCACCATGGATCCACAGCACCGTATCCTCTTACGTGTAACGATGGACGATGAGACAACGAGTGAACTGGACCTTACATTCACCACCCTGATGGGTGACAAAGTTGAACCGAGACGTGAGTTCATCGTTGAAAATGCAAAATATGTCAAGAACCTGGATGTATAATAACAGCGTGTAGAAGAAAGGAGGAACAGAGATACTTACATCTCTGAGAGATTGATGGAAGACAATATATTTGACAAAGTCCACGAAGTGGATCTGAAACAGACAATGGAAACCTCTTATATCGACTACGCGATGAGTGTTATTGCGTCCCGTGCACTGCCGGATGTAAGAGATGGTTTGAAACCGGTACAGAGAAGAATTCTGTACTCTATGATCGAACTGAATAACGGTCCCGACAAGCCGCACAGAAAGTGTGCACGTATCGTCGGTGATACGATGGGTAAATATCACCCGCACGGTGACAGTTCGATCTATGGCGCATTGGTTAATATGGCACAGGAATGGTCTACCAGATATCCGCTGGTAGACGGACATGGTAACTTTGGTTCTGTGGACGGTGACGGTGCTGCCGCCATGCGATACACAGAGGCAAGACTGAGTAAGATTTCCATGGAATTAACGGCGGATATTAATAAAAATACCGTTGATTTTATTCCTAACTTTGACGAGACGGAGAAAGAACCTACCGTTCTGCCGGCAAGATTCCCGAACCTTCTGGTTAACGGTACTTCCGGTATCGCTGTAGGTATGGCGACCAATATCCCGCCGCACAACCTGCGTGAAGTGATCAATGCGGTTGTACAGATCATCGATGACCAGATCGAGGATAAAGAAGAGACAACGATCGAAGAGATTTTAAAGATAATCAAAGGACCGGACTTCCCGACCGGAGGTATGATCCTTGGAACCAGAGGAATTGAAGAGGCATACAGAACCGGACGCGGCAAGATCCGTGTGCGTGCGGTGACAGATATCGAGGCGATGCCGAACGGCAAGAGCCGCATCATCGTAAGTGAGCTTCCTTACATGGTGAATAAAGCAAGACTGATCGAGAAGATCGCAGAACTGGTACGTGATAAGAAGATCGACGGCATCACAGACTTAAGTGACCAGTCAAGCCGTGAAGGAATGCGCGTAGTCATTGAACTCAGGAGAGATGCCAATGCAAATGTTATCCTGAACCAGTTATACAAACATACACAGCTTCAGGACACATTCGGTGTGATCATGCTGGCACTGGTCGGCAACGAGCCGAAGGTCATGAACCTGATGGAGATGCTCAACTACTATCTGAGACATCAGGAAGAAGTTGTGACACGCCGTACACAGTATGAGTTAAATAAAGCCGAAGAACGTGCGCATATCTTACAGGGATTACTGATCGCATTAGATAACATCGATGAAGTGATCAAGATCATCAGAGGTTCACAGACTGTCCAGATCGCAAAATCAGAATTGATGGAGCGTTTCGGACTGACAGATGTACAGGCGCAGGCGATCGTAGACATGAGACTGCGTGCCCTGACAGGTCTGGAAAGAGAAAAACTCGAAGCAGAATATAAAGCACTGATGGAGCAGATCGAACATTTACGTGCGATCCTCGCAGACAGAAAGTTATTACTTGGCGTAATCAAAGAAGAGATCCTTGTGATCCGTGATAAATACGGAGATGAGAGAAGAACATCCATCGGATTCGATGAGTTCGATATCTCCATGGAAGACCTGATCCCAAGGGAAGATGTTGTCATCACGATGACAAAGCTTGGATATATCAAGAGAATGTCTCACGATACATTCAAAGCCCAGAACCGTGGAGGCAAGGGAATCAAAGGTATGCAGAAGCTGGACGAGGATTATGTAGAAGAACTCTTCATGACCAATACACATCACTACCTGATGTTCTTTACGAACACCGGACGTGTATACCGCATGAAAGCATACGAGATCCCGGAAGCAAGCAGAACATCCAGAGGAACTGCAATCGTGAATCTGTTACAGTTAATGCCGGGCGAGAAGATCAGTGCGGTCATTCCAATCGAGAAATATAACGATGACGAATATCTGCTGATGGCTACCAAGAAAGGTCTCATCAAGAAGACCCCGATCAAAGAATATGCAAATGTCAGAAAGACAGGACTTGCAGCAATCACACTCCGTGAGGAAGATGAGCTGATCGAGGTAAAATATACAGACAGCGATCATGATGTATTCATGATTACAAAGTATGGACAGTGTATCCGCTTCAATGAAAGTGATGTACGTCCGACAGGAAGAACATCCATGGGTGTCCGTGGTATGAACCTGGTAGACAGTGATGAAGTGATCGGAATGCAGATCGATTCACAGGGAACAGACCTGCTGATCGTGTCAGAATATGGAATGGGCAAACGTACTTCCATCGATGAATTCACAGCCCAGAACCGCGGCGGTAAAGGTGTGAAGTGCTACAAGATCACAGAGAAGACCGGTAACGTTGTAGGTGTGAAAGCAGTAGATGAGGACAATGAGATCATGATCATCAACACGGAGGGAATCATCATCCGTATGAAGTGTGACGGAATCTCAGAACTCGGAAGAGTGACATCCGGAGTGAAGCTTATCAACCTGCCGGAAGGCGATAAAGTAGCTTGTATCGCAAAAGTACGCAAAGGCGATGAATCAGAAGATGATCTGGTAGAGCCGGAAGAAAGTACAGAAGATGCAGAGAACGTAGAGACAGAAGAATAAAGATATAAAACGAGGCGGAAGATTAAAAAATTTCCGCCTCGTTTTTTGAAAAAATATTTTTATTTTTCCGCCTCATCTGCAGCAAGTTCACGAAGAATGATCTCCGCAGTCTTCTTCACAGTAGCAGCTACAAAGTCTGTACACTGTGCTTTACGTTCCGGAGAATTCTTCTCTTTGCCTTTTGTCAGAACACGGCAGCATGTTGCACCACAGTATTCCTTGAAGAAATCGTGGATTTCGTTCGAAAGCTTGAAACAGCGGTTAATCTTAGGATCACCAGGTGTCTTACGTCCGAAGAAATATCCGATACACATCGTTGCTCCGGCGAGTGCACCACAGATACATCCGCCTCCGCCAAGCCCCCATGGGAATCCGGAACTCATAGCAATTGCATCATCCGACATGTCCAGTTCAAAATTCTCCTTGATTGCATAAATGACAGATTCTGAACAGGCAAAACCCTGATTAAAGATGTCCACGGCATCCTTTTGAAGTTTCTCTAAATCTACATTTGTTGTCATTATAATCCCTCCTGAAAAATGTGTTAAATCCATTATACCACGGCGAAAAAAACTTGTAT
Source organism: Dorea sp. BIOML-A1 (assembly GCF_009875615.1). Lineage (NCBI taxonomy): Bacteria > Bacillati > Bacillota > Clostridia > Lachnospirales > Lachnospiraceae > Dorea > Dorea sp. BIOML-A1. The sequence continues at coordinate 4,786 of NZ_WWSA01000044.1, read as the reverse complement.
ATCATCTTGGAACAGGGTAAAATAAAAAAGGACAGGTTTTTTTGAGCAGGAACAGAAGGTTCCAAAAAATCCCATGTCCCCAGGAGGATATAGATGAGAACGATCAATGTAAATACAATCACAGAAAATATAAAAGACATGTGCATCCAGGCGAATCATTTCCTTGCCGATGACATGGACAAAGCAATGAAACACGCACTGGAGACAGAAGAAGCACCACTGGGCCGTCAGATTCTGGATCAGCTGCAGGATAATCTGAAAATCGCTGCAGAAGACATGATCCCAATCTGCCAGGATACAGGTATGGCCGTCATCTTCATGAAGATCGGTCAGGACGTACACTTCGAAGGAGGCAGTCTGGAGGATGCCATCAACGAAGGTGTCCGTCAGGGATACGTAGAAGGATATTTAAGAAAATCCGTCGTAGGAGATCCGATCATCCGCGAGAATACCAAAGACAACACACCGGCAGTGATCCACTACAGTATCGTGCCGGGAGATAAAGTAGAGATAAAGGTTGCGCCAAAAGGATTCGGCAGCGAGAATATGAGCCGTGTATTCATGTTAAAACCAGCTGACGGGATCGAAGGAGTAAAGGAAGCGATCCTTACAGCAGTCAGAGACGCAGGACCGAATGCCTGTCCGCCGATGGTAGTCGGCGTAGGAATCGGCGGAACATTTGAAAAATGTGCACTGATGGCAAAAGAAGCCCTTACGAGAGAAGCCGGATCCCATTCCGGAACTGCCTGGGTAAAAGACCTGGAAGAAGAGATGCTTGGGACGATCAACAAGCTTGGAATCGGACCGGGCGGACTCGGAGGAACGACCACAGCTCTTGCAGTGAATGTAAATACATACCCGACACACATCGCAGGACTGCCGGTTGCAGTCAACATCTGCTGCCATGTGAACCGTCATATCATCAGGGAGGTGTAAGTATGGACAAGCATATCACAGCACCAATTACAAAAGAAACAGCCAGATCTCTTCACGCAGGAGATTATGTATATGTCACAGGAACCATCTACACAGCAAGAGATGCGGCACACAAGCGCATGGATGAAGCACTGGACCGCGGGGAATCACTTCCAATCGACATCGAAGACCAGGCAATCTACTACATGGGACCATCTCCGGCAAGAGAAGGACGCCCGATCGGATCAGCCGGACCGACAACCGCCAGCCGTATGGACAAGTATGCCCCACGTCTGCTGGATCTCGGTCAGACGGCCATGATCGGAAAAGGCAAGAGAAGCCAGGCAGTGATCGATGCGGTGGTACGTAACGGATGCGTATACCTTGCAGCCATCGGAGGAGCCGGTGCACTGTTATCCAAATGTATCAAATCCTCAGAAGTCATTGCGTACGAAGACCTCGGAACCGAAGCCATCCGTAAATTACAGGTCGAGAACCTTCCGCTCATCGTAGTCATCGACAGCGAAGGCAATAACCTGTACGAAACTGCGATCAAGGAGTATGCAAAGATATGAGAAGAATCCTTCTGATGGTACTCCGGAATATTTTCTTCGTGCCGGTCTACTGGTACAAGTTATGCTACCATGCCAGACACGTAGACAAATATACGGAAGAAGAACACTATAAATTATTAAAATACATCGATCACCGGGCAAATACATCCGGGAATATCCATATCGAGGTACACGGGCAGGAGAACATCCCCGAACAGGACGGATTCATGTTCTACCCGAATCACCAGGGACTCTACGACGTGCTCGCCATTATGGAAGCATGCCCGCGCCCGTTCGCGGTAGTCGCCAAAAAAGAAGTGGCCGACGTACCATTTCTCAAGCAGGTATTCACCTGCATGAAGGCATACATGATCGACCGCGAAGATGTGCGTCAGTCACTGCAGGTGATCGTAAATGTCAGCAATGACGTGAAGAACGGAAGAAACTTTCTGATCTTCCCGGAAGGAACAAGATCCAGACAGGGCAATCAGGTACAGGACTTCAAAGGCGGCAGCTTCAAAGCGGCGACCAGGGCAAGATGTCCGATCATTCCGGTAGCACTGATCAACTGTTTCGTGCCGTTCGACTCTAAGACAACAGAACATGTCAATGTACAGGTACATTTCTTAGAGCCGCTGCTTTACGAAGAATACAAAGACATGAAGACAACAGAGATTGCAGCAATTGTAAGAGAGAGAATCCAGCATACGATCAATGAAAATGTATAAAAGGATTACAGGGAAATGAGAGAAAAAATATTACAGGTTAAGACATTCGGCAGTTTTTCCATGATATATGACGGAAAATCCCTGTTCGGAAGAAAAGTAGGAGAGACACAGTTCGCTTCCATGATGCAGATGCTGATACATGAAAGGAAAAAAGGTGTCAGCAGGGACCGCCTGGAACAGGAACTGTTCGGGGAACGGGAAGTGGAAAATGTACATCATGCCCTTCAGAGCGTCATTTACAACGCAAAGAAGAGACTGGAAAAAGCAGGACTTCCGGATGTAAACTATATAGAGATCAGAAACGGTGTCGTCTACTGGAATGACGAGATCAAAGTACAGGAAGATGCAACTGAATTTGACCAGATATACAACAGAATAAAACATGAGAAAAATCCGGATAAAAAGATAAAAGACCTCGAAAAAATATTCGAGATCTATACCGGAGAATTCCTTGTGAAACGGCAGAGTGTGATTTGGGTTGCCATTGAAGCAAGACGGTATGAGGACATGTTCCGGGAATGTGTAGAAGAAGCCACCGATCTGTATGCCGATACGGCAGAACGATATTTTGAAGAACGGGGATTAAAACCGTCCAAACGTCTTCTGGATTCCCTGAACCAGCTTGGTAACCAGGTGATGCATTCCTACGACGTACTGGACAACATCCAGCATAATTTGGAAGAAAAAGGAATCCCAAAAGGGGCATATCTGTGCAGTTATCCGACATTCCGCGGAATCTATCATCATCTGGTGAGGATGCTGGAACGGAGCGGACAGTCGATCTATCTTATGCTGTGTACCATTGTGGACAGCAAAGGAAGACCGATGAAAGAAGGAGCCATGCTGGAAGGACTGGCAAAGAGACTGGAAGAATCCATCTGCACATCGATCCGCAACAGTGATGTCGTGAACCATTACAGCAAGGGACAATACCTGGTACTGCTGATCAATACAACGAGAGAAGACTGTGCGGTAATTCAGAAGAGAATCAATTACAAATTCCTCACAGACCGTCAGAGAACCGGCGTGAGATATTATGTGAACAGTGTAGTATATGAAAAGGATCTTTAAGATAACACTTGAAGATCCTTCTTTTTTGGGTAAAAAACTATTCAGCATGCGGGACGCAGGCAGGATGGTTCTTTTACTATAATATAACAACATATTCCGATATATGTGACAGTCTGAAAAAGTCTAAGAAAATAGAGAAAAATACTTGCCTTTTTAAAAGTTTAGACGGTTTCTTTGTCATGTCGTTGGGTAAAATATTCTCAGAGTAGGAATGTCTGCCTGAAAATAAGATGGGAAAGGAGACCGGGAGAAGTGAGTAATACAGGAAATTATATTGGAACACCATGGGGAATCATTCTATGTGTGGACTATTATCGGGATGAAAAAATAAATGGACGTATTTATCACAGATATCAGACCGAACCGATCCGCATTGGAGGAATGCTGGAAGCAGTTTTCGAAATCGATGCTTTTTTTGACCGGTTGGGATATCCGTTTCCTGGAACAGAGAGCCACTATTTTATAAAGCATGAAAAGACACAGCGGATAAAAATGACAAGAAAGTTGAGTGATGAAGAGATGTTAAAGAATAATGGTGAACAAGGAACATTCATAATTAGAGTAGAACAAAGACAACACAGCAGCTGGCAGGGAAAAGTTACATGGGTGGAAGAAGGAAAGACAGAGAACTTCCGCTCGGCACTGGAACTGCTCAAGATGATCGATGGCGCACTGGATGGCAGGGACATAAAAGAAGACGCAGAAGAAGATAACCAGGAGAGAGCCGTATGACGGACAAAGAATTTCGAAGACTGAAGAGAAGTCAGCTGATCGATATCATCTACCATCATACTTAGAATCATTGCAGAGAGAATAGCGAAAAAGCAGTGAAAATACCCGTGGGAAGAAAATGTAAAAAATATGAAAAAAGTAATTGACATTCACATTAAGGCTTGTTATAATTACTTTCGCTGGAGAAATACTCAAGAGGCTGAAGAGGCGCCCCTGCTAAGGGTGTAGGTCGGGTAACCGGCGCGAGGGTTCAAATCCCTCTTTCTCCGTTAGGCCAGTGAGAACTGTCTGAAACGAGCTTTCAGATAGTTTTTTTACGGCCATATATGATACTGAAAAATGTATAAAAAGAAAAGTTAAAAAAAGATGAAAAAACATCTTGACACTTCGAAAAATACATGGTATTATATATAAGCTTTCGCAAACAAATTATTTAAAAGATTTGTAAAAAGAAAGTGAAAAATAAGTTAAAAAAGTTCTTGACAAGCAGTTGAGTATGTGATATACTAAACAAGCTGTTGAACAAAAACAACAACGAACCTTGATAATTAAACAATAGACAACAACCCTGAAAATTCTAAAGAGAATTATTCAGAACAGACATTAAATGTCGAACCTTAAAACAGTAAAGGGGATAAGAAAGCTAGTAGTTTTCTTGAACTGGAACGAACTTGATTTTTGAATCTGTGTTAAAGCAGGTTTGAGATATTTTAACGAGAGTTTGATCCTGGCTCAGGATGAACGCTGGCGGCGTGCTTAACACATGCAAGTCGAGCGAAGCACTTA
>NZ_WWSA01000043.1:0-22642 GCF_009875615.1 Dorea sp. BIOML-A1 | reverse complement strand
GGAAAAAAGTTAGGAATGTGGAAAACTTGATAAAAGAAAAACCCGGACTTCTGCCCGGGACTTTGTCTACAGTCTGAAAGGGGTAATGTTTCATGTGAAACATTACCCCTTTTGTAAAACTTAATATTATTTACTGGTGATACAGGCAGAACACTAGCAGTTGTCGCTTAGCAATATGTCTATCTGCTCTAAAAATGCATCAGCATTTTCCCGCTGTGGCAGTAATCCACAGCCTGCAATTTCAATATGCTCAATGGATGGGAGAACATTACAGTATTCTTCAGCTTTTTCGAAAGTTTCCGGTGCATTTTTCCCGGAAATCACGGCAATAGAAGTTGCAAGTCCTTCGAGACAATGAGCAATATTTACTGTTGTATAATGACCTAAAATGCTAGAGTAGAGATATCTGCATTCAGCAGAATCCGAAAGTGCAGTGTTACGCGCGCCAACATTATAGATGAATGTTCCATATATAGGAAGATTTATAATACTTGCGAGCAGCTTTGACTTATGGTTTGGTGCTTTTGCAAGTGTACGGATGCTTTCCGGACAAACAAGGATTATATGACCAATCTGATCGGCAATGTTCTGACAGGCAGCTGTTACAAAAGAAACAGATGCTCCGGTTGCAACGATATCTGTTTTTTCTCCAATGATATCGCGAATGAAATCAGTGAGAAGCTGGACATAGAGATAGCAGGTGTATGTGATGGCAGGTTTATCAGATTTTCCGCATCCAAGAAGATCTATGGTATACACAGTGTGCTCTCTGGAAAGAGTATCGATTACTTTGTCCCATTCCATTGAAGAACTGTAATGATTCAGATCATGGATGAGAAGAAGAGGAGAGCCGCTTCCTGTCTTTTGATAATATATATTTCCAAATTTCCAATTGTAGTAGTTGGATGAGTCTTCTTCTGAGGGTTCATCAGAGGTGTTGAATATGAATTTGTTTATTACGTGGAACGCCAGGGTTGTTGTTCCGATTGCTGTCGAGATGAACAATAATGTCTTTTTCCAGTTCATGTTGATACCTCACTTTCTTACTACTAATTATACTATATTTACTTATAAATTGGAAGATTGCCTTTGCAAAATGAACGCAAAATGAACATCTGTGTAATCAAAGAAAATGTTTCACGTGAAACATTAAAAAATAAAAAGAATGGAAAAGCATAAAGATAACGAAAATAACAAATAGAACAGATTCATATTTATGAAAAATGGAAAAACTATGTTTCACGTGAAACATTTTATGGATAAGTACCTGGAAAAGTGATATACTAATATCATGTAAAAAAAGGGAAGGTGATAATTGAATGGGACGAGTTATAGCCGTTGCGAACCAAAAAGGTGGTGTTGGAAAAACAACGACAGCTATTAATCTGTCGGCATGCCTTGCTGAAAAAGGCCAGAAAGTTCTTGCTATCGATATGGATCCGCAGGGAAATATGACGAGTGGATTAGGAATAGACAAAGATGAAGTTGAAAAGAATATCTATGATCTTATGATTGGACAGGTTGGTGTAGAGGAAGTGCTTCAAAAAGAAGCAATTGAAAACCTGGATATTATTCCGACAAGTATTGATCTGTCAGCGGCAGAAATTGAATTGATCGGTGTGGATGATAAAGAATTTATCATCAGAAACGCTATTGCACCAATCAAAGACAATTATGATTATATTATTATTGATTGTCCACCATCGTTGAGTATGCTGACAATTAATGCTATGACAACAGCTGATTCGGTGCTGGTACCGATTCAGTGTGAGTACTATGCGCTGGAGGGATTGAGCCAGTTAATACATACAGTTGAACTGGTGAAAGAAAGATTGAATCCAATTCTGGAAATAGAAGGTGTTGTATTTACAATGTATGATGCACGAACGAATCTTTCACTTCAGGTTGTAGAAAATGTAAAAGAGAACCTGCAACAGAACATCTATAAAACGATTATTCCTAGAAATATCCGGTTGGCAGAAGCACCAAGTTATGGAATGCCGATCAATCTGTATGATCCAAAGTCTACAGGCGCAAGCGCATACCAGAGACTTGCTGATGAAGTGATGAATAGAGAGTAACTAAAAGATGTGATGTAGGAGGGAACGAATGCCAATTAAGAAAAAAGGTCTGGGAAAAGGTCTGGACAGTCTGATCCCAGATAATAAGAGCATAAAGTCTGTAACACCTGACAAATCTGCTGAAGCAAAGAAAGAAGCAGAAGAAAAAGCAGGCGTGCAGACGATGAAGATCAATGAGGTTGAGCCGAACAGGGATCAGCCGAGAAAGAATTTTGATGAAGATGCTCTCCTTGAACTTTCGGATTCCATCAAACAGTTCGGTGTATTACAGCCGCTGCTTGTTCGGAAAAGAAAGGATTACTACGAAATCATTGCCGGTGAAAGAAGATGGAGAGCTGCAAAACTTGCCGGGGTAAAGGAAGTTCCTGTAATTGTAAAAGAATATACAGATCAGGAAATTCTTGAAATCGGTCTGATTGAAAATATCCAGAGAGAGAACCTGAATCCAATTGAAGAAGCAATTGCATTTAAGAGACTTTTGGAGGAATTCAATCTGAAACAGGATGAAGTTGCAGAACGAGTATCGAAGAGCAGAACTGCGGTAACAAACTCTATGAGACTGTTGAAGTTAAGTGATAAAGTACAGCAGATGATAATTGACGATATGATTTCTACAGGGCATGCGAGAGCGCTTCTCGCAATTGATGATCCGGAACTTCAGTATACACTGGCAAATAAGATATTTGACGAGAAACTCAGTGTGAGGGAGACTGAGAAGCTTGTGAAAGAGATCAAGAATCCGAAAAAACCAAAAGAGAAGAAGGTAATGGAGAATGCGTTCATTTACCAGGATCTGGAAGAAAAGATGAAAGGTGTATTCGGAACAAAAGTCAGTATAGCATCAAAAGGAAAGGGAAAAGGTAAGATAGAGATAGAATATTATTCAGATGATGAATTAGAACATCTGTTCGATATGATGATGAGCATTAAAAGAGGAGAGTAATTGAATATGGATAGCAAAATACTGAAAGCACTTGGTATCGATCCGGCATTGATATTTTTATTTTTGCTGGTACTGATTGTTATATTATTCGTTCTGTATGTAAATGTAACAATGAAGTATAATCGGTTGAAAAGCAGCTATACGACGTTTATGCGTGGGAAAGATGGAAAGACACTGGAAGAAAGCATGATGTCAGGATTTTCGGATGTAGAAGCAGTTTTGAAATACACAAAGCAGAATCGTACAGACATCCAAAAGCTGAACAAAAAGATGGAGAAGTCTTACCAGAAGGTTGGTATTGTCAAGTATGATGCATTTAATGAAATGGGTGGAAAGCTCAGCTTTGCACTTGCAATGCTGGACAATAATAATACCGGATGGATCCTCAATGCAATGCACAGCAGAGAGGGCTGTTACACTTACGTAAAAGAGATTGTAAAAGGGGAAAGCTATGTAGAACTTGCTGAGGAAGAAGCAGAAGCACTGGATAAGGCTATTTTCGAAGATGGATATGAAGAAGAAGTCAATAAGGCAGTTGCTTCTGTAACAGGAAGTATGAAAATGGCAAAATCCGGTCCGGCAAAGAACGGAAATCAGAAAAACAGTAATGCAAGAAGTGCAAAACAGGCATCTGGAAAGGCAAATAATGGAAAAATCCTGAATACAAGAACCAGCAGTATGCGTCCAGATATGGCAAGACCTGAAAAAAATAGAAAATAGCAGATCATATAACAGATATGAGAGCAGGAGGAGTTTAGAAAAATGTTAGATATCAAATTTGTAAGAAATAATCCGGATGTGGTAAAACAGAACATCAAAAATAAGTTCCAGGATGAGAAATTACCTTTGGTAGATGAGGTTATAGAACTGGATCAGAAGAATAGAGATATTAAGGGAGAAGTAGAAGCACTTCGTGCAGAAAAGAATAAAATCTCTAAACAGATCGGTGCATGTATGGCACAGGGAAAGAAAGAAGAAGCGGAAGAATTAAAGAGAAAAGTAGCTGAGAGTGCTGCAAGAATCGAAGAACTTTCCAAAGAAGAAAAAGAAGTAGAAGAGAAACTGAAACAGAATATGATGATCATTCCGAACATCATCGATCCTTCTGTACCAATCGGAAAAGATGACAGTCAGAATGTAGAAATTGAAAAATTCGGTGAGCCTTTTGTTCCTGATTTCGAGATTCCATACCATACAGAGATCATGGAAGCATTTGACGGAATCGATCTTGAGAGCGCCGGAAGAGTAGCGGGAAATGGATTCTATTATCTGATGGGTGATATCGCAAGAATTCATTCTTCTGTACTTGCATATGCAAGAGACTTTATGATCAATCGTGGATTTACTTACTGTGTACCACCTTTCATGATCAGAAGCAACGTTGTAACAGGTGTTATGAGCTTCGCAGAGATGGATTCTATGATGTACAAGATCGAGGGAGAAGATCTGTACCTGATTGGAACAAGTGAGCACTCTATGATCGGTAAATTCATCGACACAATGCTGGAAGAAAAACAGCTTCCACAGACACTTACAAGCTATTCACCATGTTTCCGTAAAGAAAAAGGAGCTCATGGTATCGAGGAACGTGGAGTATACAGAATCCACCAGTTCGAGAAACAGGAAATGATCGTTGTATGTAAACCGGAAGAAAGCAAGATCTGGTATGATAAATTATGGCAGAACACGGTAGATCTGTTCCGTTCACTGGATATCCCGGTACGTACATTAGAGTGCTGCTCAGGTGACCTGGCAGATCTGAAGGTAAAATCTTGTGACGTGGAAGCATGGTCTCCAAGACAGAAGAAATACTTCGAAGTAGGAAGTTGTTCTAACCTTGGTGATGCACAAGCAAGAAGACTTGGTATCCGTGTCAAAGGTGAAGACGGAACAAAATATTTCGCACATACACTGAACAATACAGTTGTGGCTCCACCGAGAATGCTGATCGCATTCCTGGAAAACAACCTTCAGGAAGATGGATCTGTTAAGATTCCTAAGGCATTACAGCCATACATGGGCGGAACAGAGAAGCTTGTACCTAAAAAATAGGAAGTTATAAGGATAAGCGTATGCATCAATATTTGAAATCCATTGGATTTGGAAATATCAGAGACAAAAAACAGTTAATACAGATTATAAGAGATGTGGAAGAATCCTATACGGGACATCAGCTTGTCACGCAGGATGAAATGACGGATCTTTGTGAATTTGATAAAGAATATGGAGAAGGTATCGGGATCAAGGTGTGCGGAGATATGGATATCGACGAACAGTTTGATTACCGCTATTATGCTCCGTATTTCACAGGATCCGGCGTAACATCTTATGCAAATGTCAGTGTGGAACGAAGGATAGACCGTGAAGCATATGTAGGCATTTGTGAGGATACAAAAGTCGGCATCAACCTGGTATTCTATCTGCAGAATATGATGGAATATCTGAGAGAGAGGCAGATAGGCGGAAGAAGTATCAAGTATTCTTCTGTTACTTTGTCCGGACTCTGTAATGAGGGAACCATCCTGCTTCCGGTGAGGAAAAGCAAGGAGCAGGAACGGGAACAGCAGGAAGAGGTGCACAACCGCATGCTGTTGTTGAGTGCAGCCAGAACAGGTGATCCGCAGGCAATCGAAAGTCTTACACTGGATGATATGGATACCTATTCCAAAGTATCGAAAAGACTGATATCGGAAGATGTATTTACCATTGTGGATACATACATTATGCCGTATGGAATCGAATGCGACCGGTATTCGATCATGGGCGAGATCTTGGAATATCGTCTTACCAGAAATGAGATTACAAGGGAAGATATCTGCATTATGAAATTGGATGTGAACGGATTATTATTCGATGTATGTGTACCAAAAAGAGAAGTCATGGGCGAACCGGCAGTCGGACGCAGATTCAAAGGAAATGTGTGGCTGCAGGGAAAAATCAATTTCTGAATGTGGATAAGAACAGTAAAATGTGGATAAATATTTCAGAATGATACAGGGGTGGGGATATCCATCCCTGTATTGACTTTTGTGAGATTAATGGTAAAATAGACATGTGTCGTCATAGCTCAGCTGGATAGAGCACTCGCCTCCTAAGAGAAAGCCGAGGCATTCCCCAAAGGGAAAAATGAAAAACAACTTTCAGTTCGAATCTATTCTGAAAAATGCTAATGGTGACAACAAAGCATTCCCCAAATTGGGGAACGTTCTAATGTTACCAAATCAAAAAAATCTGTAGATTGACAACTCGAAATAGAGTTGATAATCTTATATATGGCCGAAGGGAAAAATCCCAGAAACCCAGTAAAATCAAGGGTTTGCGGCATGTGTCGTCATAGCTCAGCTGGATAGAGCACTCGCCTCCTAAGCGAGGGGTCGGAGGTTCAAATCCTCTTGGCGACGGGCTTCAAAGCGTTCGAAAATGTTAGCTGGATTAGCTGACAGCGAACGCTTTTGTTATTTTCTAATCACGTTCGTGACACAAAATTCCATTCAAAATGATCAATTTCCAGCTAACGCAATCCGATTTTTGTTAGCTGACAGCTAATCAAAATTACCGGTTTGCAAACATGGGTTTTAAGAAGTCCAGCTAACATTTGGGTTCCGCTCCGTTGTCACCCCTTATTCGGGGATGTAAATCAGAGAAAAGGCGGGAAAAGAAACAATCTCTCCCAAACCTGCAAACTGGAATTAGCTGAAACAGTATTCAATTCTATTAGCTGTAGCTAATGGTCAAACAGCAATGTCTGTTTGGAACTTTACTATCTATAAAAGTTCCAGGCAGGCATTTTTTATTTCCTGAATCCTGGAGGAAAGGAGTCAAGATGACTGAGCCAAACAGACAATCAGGAGAAAACGAAGAAAGAATCATAGAAATTGAGATTGAGCGTCTTCGTCCGTTCAAAGAGCACCCGTTTCAGGTAAAAGATGATAAGGAAATGTTTCTTTTGCAGGAAAGCATTGAGAAGTATGGAATTTTAAATCCGCTGATCGTCAGACCAGTACCGGATGGATACTATGAGATCATATCCGGTCACAGAAGAAAACATGCTGCGGAGAAACTGGGATACCGTAAAGTACCGGTAATCATCCGGGTATTAAGTGAAGATGATTCCATCTTGAGCATGGTAGATTCCAATCTTCACAGAGAACGGATCAGCTACAGTGAAAAAGCTTTTGCTTACAAACTGAAGAATGACGTATTAAAAAGAAAAAGTGGTCGAAAAAAGAGCCAAGTTGACCACAAAACACCAAGAAAGCGGGCAATAGAAATCATCAGTGAAGATTGTGGTGATAGCCCAAAACAAGTGCAGCGTTATATTTCACTGACAAAACTGATACCGGAAATGTTGCAGAAACTGGATGATGAGATTATTTCTTTTTGTCCGGCTGTAGAGATAGCTGCATTAAGTGAAAAAGAACAAAGAGAACTGCTTGTAGCAATGGAGTATGCACAGGCAATCCCATCACTCTCACAGGCCCAGAGGATCCGGCAACTGAGTAAAGAAAAACAGTTGTCACTGGAAAAGATGGAAGAGATCATGTGTGAAGTGAAAAAGGGTGAGATCACAAGAGTGGCATTCACAAACGAGCAGTTGCACAAGTATTTTCCAAATTCTTATACACCGGCAATGATGAAACGGGAAATACTGGCACTGTTGAAATTATGGAAAAAAGAATCATGGGAAAGTTAAAGGAGGAAGAAATCATGTGTAAAGTTATATCCGTAGTAAACCAGAAAGGTGGCGTCGGAAAGACCACCACAACCGTAAATGTAGGCATTGGACTGGCAAGAGAAGGTAAGAAAGTGTTGTTGATCGACGCGGATCCACAGGGAAGTTTAACCGCAAGTCTTGGATATGAGGAACCGGATGATCTTCGCATCACATTGGCAACGATCATGATGGATGTCATCAACGAAGAAGAAATCTCTCTGGAAGATGGGATTTTACATCACCAGGAAAATGTAGATCTTCTCCCGGCAAATATTGAGCTTTCCGCACTGGAAGTAACGATGGGAAATGTTATGAGCAGAGAAATGATCATGAAAGAATATATCGATGCGATACGATGCCGATACGATTATATCCTGATCGACTGTATGCCGAGCCTTGGTATGATGACAATCAATGCACTGGTCTCTTCCGATTCTGTGTTGATACCTGTGCAAGCCGCATATCTGCCGGTGAAAGGACTTCAGCAGCTGATCAAGACCATTCTTACAGTAAAGAAAAGACTGAACCGGAAACTGGCGATTGAGGGCATTCTCCTGACCATGGTAGATTTCAGAACCAATTACGCAAGGGATATTGCATCGAGAGTACATACAACCTACGGAAGTCAGATCGAGGTATTTGAAAATGTGATCCCGATGTCTGTAAAAGCTGCTGAGACCAGTGCAGAGGGAAAAAGCATCTACATGCACTGCCCGAAAGGAAAAGTTGCCGAAGCATATAAGAACTTAACACAGGAGGTTTTGAAAAATGAAAAATAGAAGTGGCGAAAAGATTAAATTGGCAAGCATTGATGAACTGCTGGGTGTGGTAAATGAAGAATCTGCAATGGAGATAGAAATCAGTAAGATCCATCCGTTTAAAAATCATCCGTTCAAGGTGCTGGATGATGAAAAGATGCAGGATCTGGTTGAAAGTGTAAGGATCAATGGAGTACTGACACCGGTACTGCTTCGAATGGATGATAATGAAGAATATGAAATGGTATCCGGTCATAGAAGAATGCATGCAGCACAGCTTGCAGGACTTACGACTATTCCGGCAATCGTAAGAGAATTATCGGATGATGATGCCGTGATTGCGATGGTGGACGCTAACATTCAGCGAGAGGAACTGTTGCCCAGTGAGAAAGCCTTTGCTTATAAGATGAAACTTGATGCAATGAAAAGACAGGGGAGTCGGACAGATTTAACTTTGTGCCAAAGTGGCACGAAGTCGAGAACAGATCAGTTATTAGGAGAACAGGTTGGAGAAAGTGCACGAAGTGTTCAGCGGTATATCCGACTGACAGAATTAATTCCGGAACTTCTTGATCTGGTAGATAACAAAAAGCTTCAATTCACGGTTGCTGTCGATATCTCCTATATCGACAAGGAAGTACAGGAATGGATTTACGAATATATCAGCGACACCGGATTTATCAAGCCAAAACAGATTGCAGCACTCAGAAATCAGCTGAATGATGGACCAATCAATCAGATCCAGATGTTATCAATTTTCAATAACTGTGTGATGGCAAAGAAAGTATCCCGGTCTCTTACTTTCTCAGAAAAGAAACTGACAAAGTACTTTCCGGATGATTATACAGCCAAAGATATGGAGCAGGTGATTGAATCATTATTAGAAAAATGGATGCAGGAACAGTCCTGTTAAGGATAGAAAAAGCTAAGAAAACAAAGTCAAAGAAGTTTAAAAAGAGGACTTCTTAGCAGAAAATGAAAGGAGGAAATTATGGAGAAAAAAATGACATTTAATTATTTTTACGGTACCGAAGCTGATCAGTTCAGCTTCTACCGCATACCAAAAGCATTATTTACAGACAGTTATTTTAAAGATTTATCGAGCGATGCTAAAATTTTATATGGACTGATGTTGGATCGAATGTCTCTTTCCATCAAGAATCAGTGGTTTGACGACAAAAACAGAGCATATATCTACTTTTCCATCGAAGATATCATGGAATTACTGAACTGTGGCAGAAATAAAGCCATTAAATCCATGAGAGAACTGGATGACGAAACAGGAATTGGTCTGATTGAGAAACGCAGACAGGGATTTGGAAAGGTGAACGTTATCTACGTGAAAACCTTTATGCCTGAGAAAACAGATGAGAAAAAATTTGGAGAGGAATCACAGAAGTTTAAAAAACAAACTTCTGTGGAAAATGAGGAATCTACAGAAGTTTACAATTCAAACTTCATGAAGTCCAAAAATCAAACTTCTAGAGGTCCCGAAAACAAACTTCAAGAAGTTTACATTTCAAACCCTAATAATACTAATCTTAGTGATACTGAAATGAATGATAATAAATCTAATCAAATCGTATCTGCAGATGAGAATCGATCCGATGGCGATAACCGCTCTGAGGATTATCAGGCTTATGAAAACCTTGTCAAAGAGACCATTGATTATGAATCACTGGAAGTAACCCATCATGACGATATGCGGCAGGTAGATGAAATCGTGAACCTGATCGTAGAGACTGTGATGTGTAAAAATGACAAGATCTTGATTGCCAGCAACTGGTATCCGGCATCACTGGTGAAGAAAAAATTTCTGATGCTGACCTATTCACATATCGAGTATGTCTTACACTGTATGAGTGGTAACACCACAAAGGTGAAGAACATCAAGAAATATTTATTAGCAGCCCTGTTTAATGCACCGTCAACGATGAACGGGTATTATCAGGCAGAGGTGAACCATGATATGCCAGGACTGGTAAGATAGGAGGTGCACATGTTTATTTTAAAACTTGCTGGAAAGATATTATTACTGCCGGTATGGCTGATCCTTTTTGTGATCGGCCTGGCAGTGAAGATGACAGTACAGACTTATGCGGTTGTAAGGGGAATCCTTGGATTTATATTCACTTTATTGATTATAGCGACTGCATACTGTTATCATGACTGGGTACAGGTTGCATTTCTATTTTCGCTGAGTGTAATTCTGTATCTGATCCTGTTTGCAGGAGTGTTTGTAGATACTGTACTGGACATGACAAGAGAACGTATTATTGATTTTATTATATCGTGAGGAGAATATGAAAATGAGCGAAAACAAGGATTATATTCAGTTACCACCACTAAAAAAAGACACACCGTCCGATGTGGTAGCATTTATCTGGGAGTACATGAAAGTACCGGAGAACTCAAGAGAAAAAGTTAAGAATCTGCTTAAAGATGCAAATGAAAATGGCGTAAAATTAAGTCATCAGGCACCAACACTGTATGATGTTGTTCCAAAAAAAGAAATTGCTGAATTTGAAGAGCTTATGCGCAAAACCATAGCTGACATTGTATCAGAAGCCAGTAGCGTTGCCTGTTGGGTGTATGTGCAGAAATATGTGAAGCACAAAACCCTAAACGAAATGCTGCAAGAATTGCCAGACGTAGGTCAATTCATCCTAGCTATGGATATCTGGTTTGCAAAACTGATGGAGAAATAATCTAGGAAAATAGTTTAAAGTTTACATGTTATGATCATGTATGAAGTTGGAACAAAATAAAAGAATTGTGCTATAATATTGTTCAAGAAAAAGCTCATTGACATATTTCAATCTATTTAGGAGGATAAACAATCATGTGTACAGCAGCAACTTATAAAACAAAAGATTTTTACTTTGGACGAACCCTCGATTATGAATTCTCTTATGGTGATCAGATAGTAATTACACCACGTAATTATGCGTTTAATTTTCGCCATGTTGGCGATATGAAAAATCATTATGCAATTATTGGAATGGCTCATGTTGCTGAGGATTATCCTTTGTATTATGATGCTATGAATGAAAAAGGAGTGGCAATGGCAGGACTGAATTTTGTCGGAAATGCTGTTTATGCCGCGATTAAGCCAGATGTGGAAAATATTGCACAGTTTGAATTTATTCCGTGGATTTTAAGTCAGTGTTCTTCTTTAGTTGAAGTTCGCGAGCTTCTTGAACGAATTAATATTGTTAATACTCCTTTCAGCGAGCAATTACCATTAGCACAATTACACTGGATCATTTCTGATGAGAATGAGTCAATTACGGTAGAATCTATGTCAGATGGTTTGCATATTTATGACAATCCAGTAGGAGTGCTTACGAATAATCCTCCATTTCCACAGCAGATGTTTCAACTAAATAATTATATGTATTTATCTCCTAAACAGCCCAGAAATACTTTCTGCGAAAATTTGGCTCTTGATGCATATAGTAGAGGTATGGGAGGATTAGGTCTTCCGGGAGATCTCTCATCTTCCTCACGCTTTGTACGTGTAGCTTTTACAAAGGTAAATGCAATTTCAGGTGAATCAGAGGAAGAAAGCGTTAGCCAATTCTTCCACATTCTCGGATCTGTGGATCAGCAACGAGGATGTTGCGAAGTAGCGGATGGAAAATATGAAATCACATTGTATACGTCGTGTTGTAATGTTACAAAAGGTATTTATTATTACAATACTTATGAAAACCATCAGATCAGTGCAGTAGATATGCATGTAGAAAATCTGGATAGTGATAAAATGATTTGTTATCCAGTAATTCAAGGAGAACGAATCAACTATCAAAATAAATAATGTTTTGAAATCAGGGATGAGGTAGAAAGGAAAGTTCCATGACAAAAGATGAAGTAAAAAAACTCAGGATGAACAGTCCGGAATCACTACAGTTTTTAAATAATGCTACAAAATTTTATAATTTAATGATGATGTATCGTTGTGCTATTCGGGAGATACAAACTAAACTTGAGGTTTTGGATGATGAATTTTCAGTTGAGAACAATCGAAATCCTATTTCTTTTATAAAAACAAGAATTAAGCAGCCCAATAGTATTTACGATAAACTGCAGAAGATGGGATATGAATTTACAACAGAAAATATACAGACATATCTCAATGATGTAGCAGGCGTTCGAATAGTTTGTGCGTTTATTGACGATATTTATATGATATCAGATTTGATTACCCAACAGGATGATATTAAAGTTATTGAAATAAAAGATTATATAAAAAATCCAAAATCGAATGGTTATCGAAGCTATCATATGATTGTTGAAATACCAGTATTTTTTGCTAAGGGTAAAACACCTATGCGTGTAGAATTACAGATTCGAACCAATGGTATGGATTTCTGGGCAACATTGGAACATCAACTTCGCTATAAAAAAGGAATTGAAGAAATGCCTGGCTATGATGAGATAAGTGAAGAATTACTTCATTCTGCAAGAGCTATCATTGAAGCAGATAATGAAATGCAGAGAATAAAAGACAAAATTGGTATGTTCCACGAAATTTAGGAAGAAAACTGAGCAAGTAGGAAGGTGGAATATATATGAAACAAGATACTTTAGAGGGCAAAGCAAAAACAAAAAATGGGGTAAAACGGCTGTGTTTTTCCATAATCTGCATTCTTCTGGAAGTGATTTTTATTATTACTATCGTAACACGCTTGAATGAATATGCAGAAATCATAAATTTATTTACAAGGATTTTGAGTGGGATCTTGGTTTTGGGATTGTACGCATCAAATAAGACATCCTCTATGAAAATGCCTTGGGTCATCTTAATTCTAATTTTCCCAATTATGGGTGTAGGCCTGTATTTGTTGATTGGTTTGAATGGTGGCACACATAAAATGCGTGAGCGATATGCAGAAATTGATAGCAAATTGTTACCAATGCTTCCGGACAGTCAGGAGTGTTTGAGCAAAATAAAAGAAACAATTCCGAAAGCAGGAAATATAGCAAGTTACATACAAAGAAATTCGCAGTATCCAATCTATCAGAATACGGATATTGTGTATTTTGATGAAGCAGTGAAAGGATTAGAGGCACAGCTTAAGGATTTGGAGAAAGCACAGAAGTTTATCTTTATGGAATATCATGCGATAGAAGACGCTGAAGCATGGCATAAGATTCAAGATGTTCTGGAAGAGCGAGTAAAAGCAGGTGTGGAAGTTAGAGTATTCTACGATGATATGGGTTCTATAGGCTTTATTAACACAGATTTTGTGAAAAAGATGGAAGCAATAGGAATTCATTGCCGTGTATTCAATCCGTTTATGCCAGGTTTAAATCTGTTTTTGAACAATCGTGATCATAGAAAAATAACAGTTATTGATGGAAAAGTCGGATTTACAGGTGGATATAATCTAGCAAACGAATATTTTAATTACACACACCCGTATGGACAGTGGAAAGATACAGGTATTCGTTTAGAAGGAGATGCTGTTCAGTCGCTTACGGTGACATTTTTGGAAATGTGGAATGCAGTAAGTGATAAGGATGCTAATGATTCTGATTTTAGTAAATACCTTTTCCACTATGATTATGCGGCACAGCAAACTGGGTTTGTTCAACCTTATGCAGACAGCCCTATGGATAATGAGCAAGTAGGAGAAGAAGTTTATATCAGTATGATAAATAAAGCTGAAAAATATTGTTGGTTTATGACTCCATATCTAATCATAACAGATGAAATGACGCATGCGTTATGTCTGGCTGCTAAGCGAGGGGTAGACGTAAGAATTATCACACCTGGTATCCCTGATAAAAAATTCATTTATAATATAACTCGTTCTTTTTATCATGGATTAGTTAAACATGGTGTTCGTGTTTATGAGTGGACTCCTGGTTTCTGCCATGCAAAAATGAGTGTGGCAGATGACTGTATGGCAACTTGTGGAACAATTAATCTGGATTATCGAAGTTTATATCACCATTTTGAAAACGGCTGTTTTATGGCAGATTGTCAGGCAGTTGTGGAAATAAAAAATGATCTGATAAGAACGATGGGAGAATGTCGTGATGTGACAGACCAATATCAAACCGGACGAAGTGCATATTTGCGACTGGGACAATTATTTATGAGATTATTTGCTGGATTGCTATAAGAATCTGATGAAACGACCTTTCAAAAAACAGTTGATTTAGAAGTTAACTGTTTTTGAAAGGCCGTTTTTGCTATATCTAACAGTCTGTTGTACAAAGAAGATTTTGCATGGATAGTGATTAATACAACGGAGTAAGAAAAGCTCCTTCATATATTAGAATAAAAATATGACTGTTTCTTTAAAAAGAAGCCGGTCATATTTTTTTATGAAAAATAAATTTTGTTGAGGTTAAATTGAGATTGACTTTGTATTGTATAAGTATGAAATAAAAAGGAAGCAGGTGATGTACAATGAAAAAGCATAAAATATGTAAAATCCTTCTTGTTATACTGGCAATTTTTTTATGTGTGGCTTTTTATGAATTGCTCGGAATCTGCGTTGCATATAAAAAGCAGCCGGAAGTGTCCAATACAACCAAAAAAGAAACAAAAAATGGGTCATGGAACGAATGCAGTGAAAATACAGAACGGGCAGTAATCATAGAAAAGAATCCAGAAGCGCTTTTACAAAGAGTGCGTTTGATCAAGAATGCAAAAAAGGAAATTATTCTTTCTACTTTTGCATTTCAATCCGATGAAAGTGGAAAATTGATTTTAGGAGCACTGCATGATGCGGCAGACAGAGGTGTACATATTCGTCTGTTAGTAGATGGAATGGAGAGCTGGATTGATATGGAAGGAAATCCGTATTTCTATGGATTATCTTCCCATGAGAATGTTGAAATTAAACTGTATAATAAGGCCAATCCGTTGAAACCGTGGAAAATGATGGGTAGAATGCATGATAAATATTTGATTGCAGATGGAAAGAGATATATTCTTGGGGGAAGAAATACATATAATTATTTCCTGGGTGATTTTCCGGGACATAAGAACTATGACAGAGACGTGTTAGTGGTTTGCGATGAACCTGAGAAAGAAAATTCAGTTAACCAGTTGTCAGAGTATTTTGAAACCATATGGAATCAGGAAGACAGTGGTTATTTTCATAACAATAAAAAACTGGCAAATAGAAAATCTGTAAAGAACGCAGTTTTAGAGCTGCAGAACAGCTATCAGAAATATTTTGAAGAGAATAAGGAAAGAATCTGCGAGACCGATTATACGGACGAAACTTTTGAGACAGAAAAGATTACATTAGTGTCAAATCCTATTCACACAGGTTCCAAAGAACCAGTAGTGTGGTATCAGTTGGGAGAATTGATGAAAAATGCAAAAGATCGTGTGAAGATCCACACGCCATATATTATCTGTAATGATATGATGTATAATACATGGGAGGAGATTGCAGAGAACGTTTCAGATTTTTCTATCATGACAAATTCAGTTGCGAATAATGGGAATCCATTTGGGGCTGCCGATTATGCGAAAAACAGAAATAGAATCTTAAGTACAGGAATTAATATCTGGGAATATGAAGGCGGTTATTCATACCACGGAAAAAGTATTCTCATTGACGATGATCTGTCTGTAATCGGTTCCTTTAATATGGACATGAGAAGTGCATATCTGGATACGGAACTGATGCTTGTAATTCGCAGTAAAGATATTAATAAACAGTTGGAAGAGGGCATGATGGAATATGAAAAAGTGTCCCGCCAGATATTAGAAGGCGGAATTTATAATGATCCATATCATGTAGAGCCAATCGAATTAACAAAGAAACGTCAGAGAAAAATATTTTTGGTACAGCATCTGCTTGGATGGGCAAGGTATCTGTTTTAATAAGGAGGAAGGAAAACGTGTTTCAAATATTGATTGTAGAAGATGATAAAGAATTAAGCCAGCTATTCCAAAAAGTGCTTGAGAAGAATGGATATCAAGTCAAAAGTGCATCGGATGGAGCACAGGCATTAGAAGTATTGGATAAGGAATATATTGATCTGATCATTTCTGATATTATGATGCCGGTTATGGATGGCTATGAACTGGTGTCAGAACTTCGTTCAGTAGGATATCAGATACCAGTGCTTATGATCACTGCGAAAGGTTCCTTTGATGATATGCGCCAGGGATTTCTTTCGGGAAGTGACGATTATATGGTAAAACCGGTAAATGTGAATGAAATGGTTTTAAGAGTCGGAGCACTGCTTCGCCGTGCACAGATACTGAATGAACACAAAATTGTGATCGGTTCAACAGAGTTTGATTATGATGCAATGACGGTTACAACTGATAAGGAAAGTCTTGTTTTGCCTAAAAAAGAATTCCTGCTTTTATATAAGCTTGCAGCTTCGCCAGGCAGAACATTTACAAAACAACAGTTGATGGATGAAGTATGGGGATACGAGACGGAGGCAGACCCACATACGATAGAGGTACATATAGGAAGAATCAGAGAGCGTTTTAAAGATAACTCTGATTTTGAAATCGTAACAATGCGTGGAATTGGATACAAGGTGGTGAAAAAATAATGGAACAAAAGAAAGAAAAAGGATTGCGGATCCGGTCCTGTCTGACTGGTGCAATCTGGCTGGCACTTGTATTTTCAACAGTCATATCTGCTTTATTATTTGCTTTTTTGAATCATTTTTTTAATCTGCCGGGCAGCATACCTGTGCTTGGCTGGCTTTTGATTTTTAATACATTGATTGCAGGGCTGATCACTTCCTTTATTAATGCAAAGTTACTGGAACCAATTACCAGACTTAGTAAAGCAATGAAGAAAGTTTCTCAGGGAGATTTTGAACAGCATTTGGAAACGAACAGCCGTATAGCAGAAGTTGGAGAATCTTATCAAAGTTTTAACGTTATGACAAAAGAACTTCGTGCAACAGAGGTGCTGCAGATGGATTTTGTATCTAATGTTTCTCATGAGTTTAAGACCCCGATTAATGCCATTGAAGGATATACAATGCTGCTTCAGGGAGAAGAACTGTCTCAGGATCAAGAGGAATATGTAGAAAAAATCTTATTTAACACCCAAAGACTTTCCGGATTGGTTGGTAATATTTTGCTGTTATCCAAGTTAGAGAATCAGAATATACCAATGAAAAAAACAGAATATCGTCTGGATGAACAGATCCGCCAGGCATTTCTTTCATTGGAAACAAAATGGACAGAAAAAGAAATTGGTTTTCAGGTAGAATTGGAGGAAGTTAAATATACTGGGAATGAAGGACTTTTTATGCATATCTGGATAAATCTTTTGGATAATGCGATTAAGTTCAGCCCTTCAAAGGGGACAATTACGATGTTTCTGAAACAAGAACAGGATTCTGTTAAGTTCATTCTGGAAGATGAAGGACCAGGAATAGAGGATGATGTAAAATCCAGAATATTTGACAAGTTCTATCAGGTAGATGGATCTCATAAAGCAGAAGGAAATGGCCTAGGTCTTGCACTTGTAAAACGGATTGTAGATAGTGCCGGAGGAACAATCAAAGCAGAAAACCGTGAATATGGTGGATGCAGATTTGTTATAGAGCTGCCAAAGCAGAAAGATGAGATTATATAGTTTTAAGATAAATTAGAAGATGGGAGGATTTATATGACATTTTATCAGGAGTTGCAGTTAAATCAGGCGGGTTCTAAAAAACTGTTGAAAAAGAGTGAAACACTAAAAGAAAAATTATATCATATGTGGGTATATCTGGTGAAGATAGCTGTTACAATGGCATTTTGTTTTTTCTTTGTTAGTATTTTCAGCATCCTATTTGGAAATGAGAACAGCATTGTAGGTGTAGTAGTCTTATTATGTCTCATGGTGTTTAGAAATGCGGATCTGGGGATCCACACCGGACAATCTACGATGCTTTTGGCTTTGTTCTTTGTAATTATGACTGTATGTCCGCATTTAGCAAATCAGTTTTCACCGGTATTGGGAATGCTGTTAAATATTGCGGCACTGGCTGTGTTGATTCTGTTCGGATGCCATAATCCATTCATGTTTAATCAATCTACATTGGTTCTTGGGTATCTGCTGCTATATGGTTATGATGTTACGGGAAAAAGCTATCAGATGCGATTAGTCGGAATGGCTTTAGGTGCAGCACTTACCTGCTTTGTATTTTATCGAAATCATAAAAAAAGAACTTATAAAAGAAATCTGAAAGATCTGATACAAGAATTTGATATCACTTCTTCCAGAACAAAATGGCAGATATGTCAGATTTTATGCGTACCGATTGTCCTTTGCATTGCAGAACTTTGTAATATGCCACGTGCAATGTGGGCTGGTATTGCGGCCATGTCCGCGATTTTGCCGTTTATGGAAGATATGCACTACAGAGTCCGTAAAAGGATTGTCGGAAATATTGCAGGTGTTATATGTTTTACAGTATTATATTTTCTGCTTCCTTCGTCAATCTATGCATATATAGGAATTCTTGGTGGAATCGGTGTAGGATTTTCAGCACAATATGGCTGGCAGGCAGTATTTAACACATTTGGTGCTTTAGCCATTGCTGCAGAGACTTATGGACTACAAGGAGCGGTTAGTCTTAGAGTGATTCAAAATGTTTTTGGTGTTGTGTTTGCTTTAGCATTTTGTGTTATATTTTATTGGTTTATGTCTAAAAAAAAGGAAAGTGAGGTGACCGTACATGCAGAGTGAAGTGAATCAGGAAGAAAATTTGAATAGAATTATTACGGTTCCTAATCTTCTTTCTTTTTTTCGGCTTTGTCTGATTCCGGTAATTATATGGAGTTATTGTGTAAAGAAAAATCCTCTGTTAGCTGGTGAAATCTTATTGCTGTCTGGCCTTACGGATCTTGCTGATGGATATATCGCAAGAAGATTCCATAGGATTAGTAATTTAGGAAAAATACTTGATCCGGTGGCTGATAAGCTGACACAGGCAGCGATGTTAATCTGTCTGTTTACTCGTTTTCCGCATATGCTTCTTTTAATCGTAATAATGGCAGGTAAGGAGCTGTATATGGCAGTCAGTGGATGTCTTGTGATACGAAAGACAGGAAAAGTACACGGTGCAGACTGGCATGGAAAGATAGTAACCTTTTTATTATATGGAACTGCAGCGGTGCATATTATATGGTTCCACATTACACCTATGGTATCAGATCTGTTGATTGGTTTGTGCGCTATAATGATGGTCATATCGGTCGCTCTGTATATTATCCAGAATACCAGGACTCTTAAGGGAGAGACTGTATAAGCAATTTTATATTGCAATGACTAGAAAAATATTTAGGAGAGGATAGATATAAACAGTAAGTCAAACACACAAACTATGGAGTCTTTAGTCGGTTTAATAAAATTTTAGATAGAAAATAAATCATTATAAAAAGATCCTGTTCATACTATGATATATAGAACAGGATCTTTATTTACTTTATTTCGCCAGGAAATTGCTCTGAATCTCCATCGGCATATGATAAGCCTGGCCTCGTTTTGTCAGGCTGTATAATTTAAAGCTCATTAGTTCCGGAGTCGCATTCAATGAACTGCAGAGTCCGAAATAATCCAGGTCCTCGTTCTGAACCATATCTTCGATTTCCTCATCTTCAATCAGCAGATCGGCAGCAAACAGATTGGCCTGGTATTCTGTATTATCCGTCATATTGTAGAGTGTATCATCTTGCATACCTGGGTTGGATTTATCTTTATGGTAATTGTGTTAGTAGTTGTAATGCAGATATTTGAAAAGGTGAAAGAACAGCTGCTTAAATGGACAATTGATTAAAATTAAATGAAGATGAAAATATAGGGAAGTTGTGGTATATGGATGTGTATCACAGCTTCCCTTTTTTAACAAAAGCTAAATGCGTTTCATAAGTTACACTGCAATGTCCGGTGTCCAGTAGATATTATTTATCAATCTCACTCAGTGCAGCTTCATCAGCAACGATTGTTACATCATTATGTAACTGAAGGATGGAAGCCGGTACTTCCGGAGTGATTGCTCCATAGAGTACTTGCCTGTTGGGTGTATGTGCAGAAATATGTGAAACAGAAAACTCTGGACGAAATGCTGCAAGAATTGCCAGATGTAGGCCAATTTATCATTGCTATTGGATAGCTGGTTTGAAAGACTGATGGCGGAAGAATAGATGCTGTGATAGAATGAAGAAAAATGATAAGTTAATAAAATGATATCAAAAAAATTTACATCTGATAAGGAGAAGGAAAATAGATGGAAAGTGTGAATTATGAATATTTTGATTCAGAGAATGATTATTCAAAAAATCCTAATGCAACCAAACATAGATCATTTAACGTTTCAAGAGGAGATTTTAGTAAATATGCTATTTTAAATGGATTTTACGGAAAAAAACTGATTTCTCGAGATGCAAGAAAATTTTATTCATCAATGTGTAGAATGGCAGTAAAAAAGGAAAAAGGGTTTTATGTAATTTCAGATGAGTATGAATTTGCGGAAACTTCATATAAAAATGTAATTTCTTTTGCCATGGGTATGTTAGCAACAAGAATTATTGCAAATGAAATATATAACATTAACAAATTATATCATTTTACAGATAAGAGTTTTAAAGGAACGTTGGTGAATGGAAAAATGGCACCAGATTGGATCGGAGTTGATGGGCAAAAAAAAGTATTTTTATTTGAAAGTAAGGGGACTTGTAATAAGAATGTTAGGAAAAAGACAATCGAGCATGCAAAAGTACAATTAAATAATGTGGGTTCAATTAAGGATACATCAACAAACCAGATGTATTACCCACAAAAAGATAGCAAACATGTAATTTGTTCATGTTTTGACGCATACTCTGGTATAGATAAAGTATGGAATATACATGATGTGGATCCAGAAGGAAAGGGAGAAGTTAACTTAGAAATTAATTTTGATAAAGAATGCTTTATGTATTATCAAGCATTTGTTTCGTATGTGGATTCATTAAATCAGGTATATCAATGTGAGTCTGTAAAAAATCAAAAATACTATTGTTGGGTGTATGAAGATGAAAAATATTGTATTCTTGAAGAAATATATAATTCGATGAAATCAGGACAATTTAATGAACAGAATAGATATCGTAATTTTAATAATTATGTAAACGAGAAACTTAGTGATATAGAGTAGCCAGAACAGTTTTCACATGATGGAATCTCTTCCTATGAAGATGGAATAGTAGTTTGTAGTTCAGTTTCTTGGCGAGATAAGCTGCACTAAGAAGATATTTTTGTTTTTGTTCTCATACTCCTCCTTCCGCTGAGACTATTCCTCCCGCCGGGAGTTCACGTATTTCAATATCGGCTGTCCCTTCCGATATTAGAAATAGTGCTGTGAACACCTTTAGGTGGAACCAACAGACAAGTGAAACGTCTGTTATTGAGAGGGTATGGGGAAATCCCCATCAAGATAAATCCCATAGGAGAACAGGATGGCAAACGACATTACTGTTAAACATGGGTGGATCTTGCTCTGTATGTGTACCCCTCTATATAACGAAACGCTCAGAGGCTGTTTTACAGTGGGGGAAAAGAAAAAATATCAAAAAAATGATGATTAATGGTGAGCTTGTGATAGAATGAAAAAAAGAGAAAAGCATAAAGGATGTAGTTGTGGAGAAAATTTGTTATGATTAGAAAGTTGCTGAACGGAGATATCGATAGAGTTGCTGACATATGGTTAAAGACAAATCTGAAAGCACATTATTTTATTTCCAATCAATACTGGAAAAGTAATTATGAATTAGTAAAAGAAATGATGTCACAATACGAAGTTTATGTGTTTGAAGCAGATAAAATGACACAAGGATTTGTAGGACTAAATGATAAATATATAGAAGGTATTTTTGTCTCCGATGAAATGCAGTCATGTGGCATAGGTAAGCTTTTATTAGATTATGTTAAGGATAAAAAAGTTAGCTTACGATTAAATGTATACCAGAAGAATGCCAGAGCAATTTCTTTTTACCAAAGAGAAGCGTTCATTATTCAATGTGAAGGCTTGGATGAAGCTACTGGTGAAAAAGAGTACACTATGCTATGGAAACGAAAATAGAAATCGGGATTTGTAGTAAAGGAGGTTTACAATGGGGTTTTGGATTTTTATGTTGATTATGGATTTGCTTCTTCCATTTACGATG
>NZ_WWSA01000042.1:0-22725 GCF_009875615.1 Dorea sp. BIOML-A1 | reverse complement strand
GAAAATCCTAATGGCAATATGTCATACCAACTACTTCCCTTATTATAATAAAATAAGTGTAGATGTTAGAGTTAATTACTCTCTAACAACTACACTTTTATGGTACTAAATGGCAAATGCGTAACCGTAGTGGCCTCCACCGGGTTACACTTCCGGGCATTTCATTTATTAATATCCGCTGCCAGTCACGACTTGAAGGAAACAATAGATAAGGATTATTGTGAATGTGGAATGCCGTTAGAAACAGTTAGAGAGTCAGAAGCACCGTTAAAGGAACAAAGCGAACGTGTTTGAGGCGAACGCCGAGTTTGAGCGTAGTTTCTTTGCTTTTAGGTGGTTCTGACTCTCTTAGTGTTTCTTATGGTATGGAACCTGAACAAGAAGCCTTATCTATTGTTTCCTTCAAGGACTGAGAGGCCGCTTCCCCAGTTAATAAATTAAATTCCAATCACATCTGCTTCCTCACCACCATATACTCATCCCCATTCCGGTAATAAGGACACTGATAATGCTGATCAGATATAAGACGCATATATTCATCTTCATCCATATTGATATCGCACATATAACTTTCATAATCTTCATCGTATGTATAATAAGTACAGCTTTCACAGCTATTCTGAGCCATCGTAATTCTCCTTTTTCTGATTTGATAATTGAATTTCTCTGTTTTTCATCGATTATAACATATTTTTCCGATACTGTATGTAAAAAAGAGCATAAACATTGCGATTACAGGTTGCCCCTGCTTTGTTATCCATGTTATATTTTATGTGATATTTTTATCAAACTATTACTAAAGGAAAGGGTTATTATGGATTCAATGTTTAACACTCCGCAGGAAGTTGTACAGGCCAATATGAACGGTGCTGTAAAAAAAGCTGCGACTTCTAAAAAGAAAGTATTCTTTATGGGAATCATGGCTGGTGTCTGCATCGCACTCGGTGCTCAGTCCAGTAATGTTGCCATGCATGATATTTCAAATGTAGGGCTTGCGCGTCTGGTTGCAGGATGCGTCTTCCCGGTAGGTCTGATGATGATTGTATTTATCGGAGGAGAATTGTTCACCGGAGATTGTATGATGACGATGGCATGTATTAAGAGAAAGATCAGCGTTGCTTCTCTCATCCGTACTCTGGTAATTGTATATTTCGGAAATATGGTCGGTGCAGTTGCTCTCGCGTATCTGGTATATCTGTCCGGACAGTATAATTACACCAATGGTGCTCTCGGTGCATTTACAATAAAAGTAGCTCTCGGAAAAGTCAGCCTGTCTTTTCTGCCTGCTCTGATCTCCGGAATTTTATGTAACATCCTGGTGTGCGCTGCAGTATTGATGGCTTCTACTGCAAAAGATATTGCCGGAAAATCCCTCGCCATCTTCTTCCCGATCATGGCATTCGTTATATCCGGCTTCGAACACTGCGTTGCAAATATGTATTATATCCCAGCCGGAATCTTTGCTTCCATGAATGCGGATTATGTTGCCAAAGCAAAGGAATTGTACGGCATCACCGAAAGTCAGATTGCTTCCCTGAACTGGGGAAATTTCTTCCTTGTCAATCTTCTGCCTGTTACAATCGGTAACATTATAGGCGGTGGATTTATCATTGGCGGCTTATTTTTCTATCTTCACGGAAAGAACTGCAAATAAAGATAAAAAATTGCAATTGATAATACCGTTATAACAATATTATCAATTGCAGTTTTTTATAGACCAAAATCAACAGAAGACGTACCTTTTTCCAGTTGCAGGACCATCTCTGCCAGCTTTTCTGCTGTCACTTCGATTCCTAACCTGGAACTGTTAATACACAGATCATAATTATGCGGTCTGCCCCAGCTTCTGCCGGTGTAATAATCATAATATGCTTTCCTGTCTTTGTCTTTCTTTCTGACCATCGAAGTCGCCGCTTTCTCATCTATCGAAAGCTGTTCCATCTTTCTCTGCACACGCCACTCAAACGGTGCCGCTATAAACAGGCTGATATGATCAAGTTCTGCCTGTTCCAATATGTAATCTGCACAGCGTCCGACAAACACACAGTTTTCTTTTCCTGCCAGTTCCCGGATAATAGAACTGTATGCCTGATGCAGTGTGTCATTGGCTGTCATTCCGTTGAGTTCCTGATTCGGCACATCATACCACACCTGGTGCAACCATGGATTATGTTTTTTTTCATCCGCCTTTTCCAGAACTTCTTTAGGCATTGCAACAATCTTTTCTGCTGCCTTGTCGATCAGATCCCGGTCATATAATTCCAGTCCCAATTTTTTTGCAAGTATTCTTCCGATTTCATGACCGCCGCTTCCAAATTCTCTTCCGATACAAATAATCATAACGCTTCCTCCTTTTTGCAAGTATATTCCGTCTTGTATACTTTAACTATAGCTCTTTTTTTCAGATCATAAAACCAACAATCCAGAGAAAATGTCTATTTATATCCATTTTATTCACTCAAAAATTCTCCCATTGAGCATCGTCTTATCCGTCTGGCGTTCTGTACCGGAAGTTCATGATTAAAACTTTCCGCTGCGTCCTCCGTGACTCTTACCGGAAGAGCCGGTATGCACAGAACTTCCACCACTTTCCTGCTTCCGTTCAATCTTTCTCGTTGTTACGACACGATTCACAAAGTAATCCGTCCTGACCGTCAGATCCAGGCTGCCTGCTTTTTCACAAGCTTTACTACCGTCTCGATATGATCGCAGAACGGGAAGTTATCCACCGGCTGGATCTTCACTGCCTGATATCCGTTTCCCGTCAGATATTTCAGATCTCTTGCCAGTGTCTCCGGATTACAGGACACATAGACAACCCTCTTTGGCCCGAGCTTTATTACAGAAGAAAGGAACTTCTCATCACTTCCGGCTCTCGGCGGATCCATGAATACCACATCTGCTTTTTTGTTCTTCGAAGCCATATCTACCATGAATCTTCCCGCATCACCTGCATAGATCTCGGCATTCTTGATGCCATTTTCTTTTGCGTTGATTCTCGCATCTTTCACCGCATCTTTGTTCAGCTCTACTCCAATGACTCTCTTTGCATTCCTGGCTGCAATCAGACCAATTGTACCGGTTCCGCAGTACGCATCGATCACCGTCTCTTTTCCGGTCAGTTCCGCATAGTCCATGGCTGTATTATAAAGGATCTCCGTCTGTACAGGATTCACCTGATAGAACGATTTTGGAGAAATACGGAACGTACAGCCGCATAATCTGTCTTTAATAAATCCCGGTCCGTAGATCGGCTTTTCCTTTTCTCCCAGCACCATACTGGTCTGCTTGTTATTCACATTCAGTACTACGGTCGTAATCTCAGGATGTACTTTTCTCAAAGCCTTCACAAAGTTATTCTTTGATGGAAGAATTGGCGATCCAAGCACCAGAACGACCATAATCTCACCAGTCTCAAAGCCTCTGCGGATCAATACATGTCTCAAAAGTCCATATCCTGTATCTTCATTATATGTCTTAATCTTAAAAGACGGCAGAAGTTCACGGATTGTACGGATGATCTCCTGACTTTTCTTATCTTCGATCAGACATTCTTCCACTGCGATCACACGGTGCGTTCCTTCTGCATAGATGCCGGATATCACATTTCCTTTTCTGTCATGATCGAATACCGCATGTACTTTATTTCTATAAAAATATGGATGCTCCATACCGATGATCGGACTGACTTTGCAAAAGCCGCCCAATAATTTTTCTTCCTGCTTCTGTTTTCTTTTCAGCTGTTCTTTGTATGGTATCTTCTGGAACTGGCAGCCGCCACATTTTTTATCGATTTTACATGCAGAAGTCTGACTCCGTGTCTGCTTTTTATTTTTCTGTACTTTACTCTTCTGACCTGATTGCCCAGCGCATTTTCGTGCATTTCGCACGGCTGTTGCGGAAGCATTCTTCTTTGGACGGTCGGATGACGTCTTTTGCGATCTCACTGTACAGGCCCTCCTTTTTCCATTGTTTGAATGATTTCTTTACCAGACGGTCTTCCCCCGAATGGAAGGTAAGGATTGCCACTTTTCCTCCCGGTTTTAGCACACCCGGCAGCTTATCCAGGAAATCATACAATACTTCAAATTCATGATTCACATCAATACGAAGTGCCTGGAATACCCGCTGGCTCGACTTACGTATTGCTTCTTTTCTTTCTTTTTCCGGAATAAATGCAAGCGCCTCTCCGATTACCTGGTGCAATCCCGTTGTTGTTTCAATCTTTCCGCCTTTTCGGATCTTTTCCGTAACTGCTTCTGCAATCTCTTCTGCATAAGGTTCATCTGCATTTTCAACCAGCATCCCTGCAAGTTCTTCTCTTGAAATGTCATGCAGCCGTTCTGCCGCACTGATTCCTTTCTCCGGATTCATCCGCAGATCCAGAGGACCTTCTGCTTTAAATGTGAATCCCCGGTCCGGGTTATCGATCTGCATGGATGACACACCAAGATCTGCCAGTACAAAATCAAATTTTCCGGCTTCTTTTGCTACTTTGTCAATATTAGCAAAGTTCTCAAGCTTTACTGTCAGGATGTCTGATCCGAATCCTTTTTCCTCCAGACGTTTCTTTGTCTTTGCTGATTCGATCGGATCTACATCCAGTCCGTAGATATGGCCCTCTCCCTGCAGTTTTTCCAGCATCTTTGAGGTATGCCCTCCATATCCAAGCGTTGCATCCAGTCCCTGCTGTCCCGGCTGGATATCAAAGAAGTCCAGGATCTCCTGTACACAGATGGAAATGTGCATTCCTGCCGGTGTTCCGCCTTTTTGGATCACCTTTGAAATAGTATCTGCATACTTTTCCGGATTCAGTTCTTTATATTTTTCTTTATAATTTCTCGGATGTGTTCCGGAATATCGGACTCTCCGTTTATGTTTCTTCTCTTGATTTTCCTGATTCTCCATAATCTCTCTCCCATTTTATCAGTTGTTCCGGTACATCTACATCCCGGAGTTCTGCTTCTTCTGTCTCACAGAGCACCACATCTTCTTTATGTGCACAGATGATCTGTTTTCCGCCTTTATCACCGGAAAGTCTGCACAACTCCCGGAAAAAGCACGAATCCCATAATACGGGATTCCCGGTTCTTCCTTTCCATCCGGCACATACAATCCTTCCCGGATGCATCTTCCCCATCTCAAGCATACGGGCAAATGTCCCGGCTGTCAATCCCGGCTGGTCACATACGATGAACATAGCCCCCTTTAACCCCGGATTCTCATCTAATGCTCTCTTTAATCCTAACTTCAGCGAATGTGCGATTCCAAGATCCGGCTCCGTATTCTGTACCACCAGCATCCCCTGTGTTTTTGCTGCATTCTCTATCTCTTCAAATCTTGTTACCACTACCTGTGTACACAATGGAAATGCACGCATTTTACGAAGGGTATGTTCGAACATCTGCCCTCCATCCAGTTTCTCCAGCAGCTTATTGTTCCCGTACCGGCTTGACTTTCCGGCTGCCAGGAGAATCATCGCATAATCTTTATCTGACAGTCGTGCTTCTACTGTCTTTACCACGGAACTGCCAATCTCATTTGCCTTATCCGAGATCAGATAACACAATTTCTTGTCCTTTCTCGGATCCACATCTCCAATCTTCAGACCCTTTTTTACCTGCACGCCTTCCTGTAACATCCCCCGGATCACACCGTCCAACTGAGAATAGACCGGTTTTCCTCCGGTCAGAGCCAAAAGTTGTCCTTTTCGGACAACATCCCCGATCTGTGCTTTCGGCTCCATCCGTCCGGCTGCTGACGCCCTGATCAGACGTTCCAGCGCATAGCCGCCCACATATCCCGGAATGCCGGTATTGGGAATCGGCTGTCCGTCATAGATGATATCCGCAAGTGTTAATCCACGCATTGTCTCTATGACAGCATGGACATCTTTTCCCGCTATAAACCCCGGTCCGAGACCGATCACATATGGTGCATCTGCCCGGCTGGTTCCTGTATTTCTTTTTGCAAGAATTGCATCCACAAGTACATCCGGTCTGAATTCTCTCCGGATCTCTGCCTCCGGGTCCACGATTACGGCAATCTTATCCGCTGCCAGTACCCTCCTGGCTTCCTGATAATTTCCCACAAGAATTCCTTCTATTCCTTCTACTTCTATCCTGCCTTCATAGACTGCCCGTGACATTGCAACTTCACGTCTGACGGTAAGCGGCACTGCAATCTCCGTCATGATCACCCGGAATCCTGCCCTGTGAAGTGCCACTCCTACACCCGTAGCCAGATCTCCGGCTCCTCTGATTAATACTTTTTTTCTGTTTTTATACATTTCTGACATAGTTACCATCTTTCTTTCAACGGAATCAGGTCCGATACCACATGCACTCTGTGAATCTGCCCCGGGCATTCCATACTATCTGCATGCCTGTCTGACAACTGCTTTACGATCTCTTCCGCAAGTTCCACTGCTATTTTTTTCTGCTCCTTAGTATCTGCCTGATTCAGTATCACCTGATATTCCATATCATCCGTCACGTATTTTCGTCCCGCGCTCTGACTTACCGCAAGTGTGACAATATCTTCCGGACACAGAATATCTTCTTCTGTCTTTCCGAGAATCTTCCCGGTCTCTTTCACCCGGAAACAACCTTCTTGCAGCTTCTTTCCAACCGCACTCATCCCATATACATTCAAAACAATATCTGTCTGCTCACAGATCACCGGCTCATGTTCCGCAGGGGTTTTAACCGGCAGACGCTTCGCTCCGTCTGCCTCTAGAAGCAGTACACCTGGTTCACGGCTGATCTCTTTTAGATATTCTTCATGAAAAGATGCAAGCTTCCCATCCGTTGTCTCTCTTCCCATCCATACAACACCACATTTTATCATAATCTGACGGAACATTTCCACCGAAGGTTTTCCCAGAAAATATCCGGCATCACATTTTTGTATATGAGTTGTTGTAGAAACCGCACATGGAATTTCGGCATTCCGGCATTCATCCATAAGCCTGCGGATCACTGTCGTCTTTCCGCCTCCGCCGACAACGGATACCGTCTTATGAAAATTTTCTTTAAAAATTCCAATAGCCTGGCATAAACTGCCAGGCTCTTTCCATTCACCATTTATATAACTTATTATCATATAAGGATTATTTCTCCTCTTTTTTCTTTGCTTTTGGAAGGGTTAAATTTAACACAATTGCTACAATCGTTGCAAGAACAACCGGAGATTTTCCGAAAATTGTTGTCACCCATTCCGGGAACTGTGCCAGTGAAGCATTTGCCTGTGTCACACCCATTCCTACTGCTACTGCAAGTCCTACAACTGTTGTATTACGGAAATCCATTGGCTCTGTCGTGATCAGTTTGATTCCCGTCATTGTAATCGAAGCAAATACAGAGATTGTCGCACCGCCGAGTACACAATACGGAATTGTCGTAAGCAGAGAAGAGAACTTCGGAATCAATCCTGCTGCCAGTAATATCACTGCTGCCAGCCCCATTACCACACGGCTGACGACCTTTGTTGTTGATACGATACCTACATTCTGGCTGTATGTCGCAGTCGGAAGTCCTCCAAAGAATGCACAGAAAATGTTACTGATTCCATAGCCTACAATTCCACCTGTCAGTTCTTCATCTGTCGGCATACGGTCCATAGATCCTGTTGTTGTTGCCGAAAAATCACCAATTGCCTGTACTGCATTGATTGCAAACAGAATTCCGATCGCAACACATGCAGATGGTTCAAACTTGATTCCAAAATGCATTGGCTTCGGAAGCTGGAAGAACGCTGCCGATGACACAGATGAAAAATCTACCATTCCAAAGAACAACGCTACGATATATCCTGCAATAATTCCGATCAGGATGGATGCCAGTTTCCATACCCCTTTTCCGTAATGATTCAATGCTGTTACAATGATCAATGTAATAATCGCAACCACCCAATTCTGCCATGATCCATAAGTCTTGCTGCTCGCACCTCCGGCCATATAATTAATTGCTGTCGGATACAGAGAAAGACCGATAGAAAATACGACCGTTCCTGTAATCAGCGGCGGGAAGAATTTGCGGATTCTCTTAATATTCAATCCCACCAGAAGTGCAACCACACCTCCGATAATCTGTGCACCCAGAATTGTTGCAATGTCAAAATCAGACGCAATTGCCTGCATACTTGGAACATACGCAAAGCTGATTCCCATCATAACCGGAAGTGCCGAACCGATCCGGAAATTCTTTGTTTTTATAAATGGAAACAATTGCAGTAATGTCGTCAGTGCCGACATCACCAGTGCTGCCTGTATTAAGATCACGGAATCTTCCTGTGAAATTCCGGCCACTCCCGCAACAATGATCGATGGTGTTACACATCCGACGATCATCGCAAGTACATGCTGGATTGCAAGTGGCAAAGCCTGTCCGATAGATGGTTTTCCATAAAAATCAAATAATGCTTTGTCCATCTGTTTTGCTTCTTTTGTACTCATATATATCCTCCTGTAAATTTCTTTCGAACGCATGGCGATTCATATTATTTTCAACTTAAATATTATATATTTTTTCTTCTTTTTTGTGTAGTCCTGCAGTTATTGAATGTTTTAATAAAATCTTATAAGCTACAGTTATTATAGCTATTACATTCCGTTATGTATACATTAAATTTTATCATGGTAAAGTGCTGAATTTCATGGTACAATGACAGATAGAGACTAAAGACAAACGGAGGAATGAACAATGGGAATTTTGTCTAATATTGAACCAAAAGAAGTATTCCATTACTTCGAAGAATTAAGTATGGTACCTAGAAGTACCTTCCACACAAAAAAAATCAGTGATTTTTGTGTGGAATTTGCAAAAGCTCACAATCTGGAATATATCCAGGATGAAGTGAACAACGTAATCATCAAAAAACCCGGTACTGCCGGATACGAGAACAGTGACCCGGTTATCATCCAGGGACATCTGGACATGGTCGCTACAAAGACAACCGACAGTGATCATGATTTTGAAAATGATTCTTTAGACCTTTTTGTAGATGGTGATCTGATTGGGGCAAAGAACACCACTCTCGGTGGCGATGATGGCATCGCCGTTGCTTACGCTATGGCAATCCTTGCCAGCACAGACATTCCACACCCACCGATTGAAGCTGTATTCACAATTGATGAAGAGATTGGTATGGGCGGTGCACATCACCTGGATACATCTGTATTAAAAGGAAAGATCTGTCTGAACATTGATTCTGAAATTGAAGGTGTTATGACTGTCGGATGTGCCGGCGGCTACATTTACGATACCTTCATTCCGATCGAATGGAGTGAAGAAAACGGAACAAAGATGACGATCTCCATTTCCGATCTGCAGGGTGGACATTCTGGCGCAGAAATCCAGTACCAGCTTGGAAATGCACACAAAATCATGGGACGCGTCCTGTATGCTCTTGCAAAAGATTACGACTTCAACATTGTAAGCACAAACGGCGGAAATGCAGCAAACGTAATCGCACAATATAATACGACTGAGATTATTGCTGACCCTGCACAGGCTCAGGCTATCGCAGATGCTGTTACCGAACTGGAACAGACGATCTCCGCTGAGTTTGCCGGACAGGAACCAACTTTATCTCTGAACGCTGTTTCCGAAGGCGAGACTGCCTTAAAAGCATTTGACGCAGATACTACTGCACATGTAATCGGATTCCTGTATGGAGCAATCGATGGTGTACAATGCTATGACCGTGCGTTCCCTACAGCTGTAGAATCTTCCCTGAATACAGGTATCGTTGAAACCACAGAAGATACGGTAAAGATCAAATTCCAGGTTCGCAGCTCCGTTGCTACCAAGTTAGATGATATGCGAAACAAACTGGATCTTGCAACAGATCTTGCAGGTGCTTCCCGCGAAATCTCCGGTGAATATCCGGCATGGAGCTACAATGCAGATTCCGTGATCCGTCCGAAAGCAATTGAACTTTATAAAGAAATGTTCGGCAAAGAGCCTACCGTTGAGACAACTCACGGAGGACTGGAATGTGGAATCTTATTCGGAAAGAAGAATGATCTTGATATCATTTCTTTCGGACCGGAACTGACAGGTGTACATACTTATAATGAACGCGTACATATCGAATCTACAAAGCGTATGTGGGATTATCTGAAAGAACTTTTAAAGATCTGTAAATAATCCATATCTATCCAGCGTTTTTTATGAATGCAACGCAATATTAAAAGACAGCTTTTCAAACTTTCAAATCTGAAAAAGCTGTCTTTTCTCATTTTTATTTTATTCTTATTTCACAAGAAATACATCTGCATTTGTCACCCCGAGCGCCGTTGCCTCTGCGTGATTATTTACATAGATGTCAATGTGGTTTCCCTGAATTGCACCGCCGCAATCCTCAGCTGTAAATATATGACCTCCGATGATCACTTTCGTTCCGTAAGGAATAACTCTTGGATCAACCGCAATCGTCTGACCTTCTACCACCGGCGTTCCTGTTGCTGTAATTCCGTCTGCTTTATTTTTACTGTTTCTTCCGCCGTTTTATATTGTTCTTCCCCTGTTGTCGTGATCTGCTGTTTTGTCTCATCGCTGTTATCGAGATTCTTCTTGTATAGATTAATATACATTATTTTTGATTATACGCTTCCTGCTTTTAAATTTCCATCCTGTTATTACTTTGTTTTTATCATTTTCATAAAAACTCATAAAAATACGCTGTCTTATTACTAAAATTTTTGGTATCTGCACAGCAAAAATGCGTCTGAATAAGTTTAAAAACCATACTCCGACGCATCCTTGATTTTCTTATTTTCTTTCGTTATTCTCGAATATTACATATCCAAAGGATATTTTGCAGTCAGCTCTGCAACCATTCCTTTGACTTTTTCAATATTGTCTTCACTTTGAAGTACCAGTGCGATGCACTCTGCGATCACATCCATATCTTCTTCTTTTAATCCTCTTGTTGTAACTGCAGGTGTTCCAAGTCTGACACCACTTGTCACGAACGGAGATCTTGGATCGTTCGGTACCGTATTCTTGTTACATGTGATGTGTGCGGCATCCAGACGTTTTTCCAGTTCTTTACCGGTTACCTCTTCGCCTCTTAAGTCAATCAACATCAAGTGATTATCTGTTCCGCCGGATATGATCTTTACACCACGACCCATCAGACCTTTGCTGAGTGTCTGTGCATTTTTGATGATCTGCTTCTGATATTCTGCGAATTCAGGCTCCAGTGCCTCTTTAAAGCACACAGCCTTTCCTGCGATCACATGTTCCAGTGGACCTCCCTGAATTCCCGGAAATACAGCTTTATTAAAGTTGAACTTATCTGCTGCTTCCTGATTGCAAAGAATCAGGCCTCCTCTTGGTCCGCGCAGTGTCTTATGTGTAGTAGTTGTAGTTACATCTGCATACGGGATCGGACTTGGATGAAGTCCTGCTGCAACAAGTCCCGCGATATGTGCCATATCAACCATAAGGTATGCTCCTACTTCATCCGCGATCTCACGGAATTTTTTGAAATCAATGATTCTTGCATAAGCACTTGCTCCCGCAATGATCATCTTTGGTTTTTCTTTTACTGCAATCTCACGTACCTTATCATAATCGATCACACCCTCATCGTTCACTCCGTATGATACGACGTTGAAATATTTACCGGAAATATTAACCGGAGAACCATGTGTCAGATGTCCGCCATGATCCAGGTTCATACCCATGACTTTGTCTCCAGGCTCCAGCATTGCAAAGAATACTGCCAGATTTGCCTGTGCTCCGGAATGTGGCTGTACATTGGCATAATCACAGCCAAATAACTTCTTTGCTCTTTCTCTTGCAAGATCTTCCACTACATCCACACACTGACATCCACCATAATAACGTTTGCCCGGATAGCCTTCTGCGTATTTATTTGTAAGCGGACTTCCCATTGCTGCCATGACCGCTTTACTTACCCAGTTCTCCGATGCGATCAGTTCCAGATGCGAATTCTGTCTCTCCATCTCGGCCTGAATGGCATCTGCAATTTCACTGTCTGCTTTTTTAATTTCATCAAATGCGTACATACTTGAGTCCTCCTGGTTTGTTAAAAATTTGATTTGTTTAATATGATAGCACTTTACCACGGTGAATGCCAGCATTTTTTTGTATATTTTTCAATACCTGTCAGATTTACAGAACCTGCCGTCACCGGTTTTCCATAGATACTTCTAGACACAAAGAGGAAACCCCTGATGAAATTAATCATCAAAGGTTTCCTTTAATTTATCCATAAATCCTTTTTTCTTTTTACCTTTATGCTCTTCCGTCTTGTCACTCTTTTCTGTTCCAAGAGAATTGCCTGTCAGTTCATCGAATTTACGAAGTGCTTCTTTTGCTTCGGCACTTAAGTGTTCCGGTGTCTGGATAACAAGCGTTACATAATGATCGCCGCGAACCTGTGCATTTCTAAGAGATGGAACTCCCTTTCCTTTCAGACGCACTTTTGTATCGGTCTTGGTTCCCGGTTTTACAGTATAGATTACTTCTCCGTCTACCGTCTTGATACGGATATCCGCACCAAGCGCCGCCTGTGCAAATGTAATCGGTACCGTTGAGAAGATATGCATATCCTGACGCTGGAAGATCGGATGTCTTGATACCACGACCTCTACCAGAAGATCTCCTCTTGGTCCGCCGTTTACACCTGGCTCACCTTTTTCACGGATACGCACACTCTGACCATTATCAATACCTGCCGGAATGGATACGGATATCTTCTTCTTGCTGGCTACATAACCTGTACCGCCGCAATCCGGACATTTTTCCTTAATAATCTTACCAGTTCCCTGGCAATCTGGACAGGTCTGTACATTCTGTACGGTTCCAAAGAAAGACTGCTGTGTATATACAACCTGACCTTTACCGCCGCATTTCGGACAAGTCTCCGGAGATGTTCCCGGTTTGGCACCTGTTCCGTTACATTTCGGACATGGGTCTTTTAATACAACATCCAATTCTTTCTCGCATCCGAATACAGCCTCTTCAAATGTGATCCTGACACTCTTCCGGATATTCATACCTTTCATTGGTCCCTGGTTCGCACGTCCGCCTCTGCGTCCGCCGCCGAACAGATCTCCGAAGATATCTCCGAAAATATCTCCAAAATCAGCACCGTTAAAATCGAATCCGCCATATCCGCCGCCTGCTCCTGCACTTCCGTCAAAAGCAGCATGTCCAAACTGATCATACTGACGACGTTTTTCCGGATCGCTCAAGACTGCATATGCCTCAGAAGCTTCTTTGAACTTCTTTTCAGCTTCAGCATCACCCGGATTCATATCCGGGTGATACTTCTTGGCAACCTGTCTGTATGCTTTTTTCAAAGTTGCTTCGTCAGCATCTTTACTGACCCCAAGCACCTCATAGTAATCTCTTTTTGACTCTGCCATTTCCTATTCCTCACTTAATGTTCTTAGACTTCTTTGTAATCTCCGTCTACGACATCGTCGCCCTGGAATCCTTCTGGTGCCGGACCTGCTCCTGCTGAAGCATCTGCCTGAGGACCTGCTCCCTGAGCTCCTGCTGCTGCACCAGCCTGCTCATACATCTTTGTGAAAAGCTTCTGAGCACTTTCTGTCAGTTTTTCTTTACCTGCTTTAATCTCAGCAACCTGCTCGTCTGTAAGAGTATCTGTATTTGCTTTTTCCAGTAACTCTTTCAGAGCTTTGCAGTCAGCTTCTACTGCTGCTTTATCTGCACCGTCAAGCTTATCGCCAACTTCCTGCAGAGCTTTCTCTGTCTGGAATACCATAGCGTCAGCTTCATTCTTAGCATCAATTCCTTCTTTACGTTTCTTATCCTGAGCTTCGAATTCAGCAGCTTCTTTTACAGCTTTGTCGATATCTTCATCAGACATGTTAGATCCTGCTGTAATTGTGATGTGCTGTTCTTTTCCGGTTCCAAGGTCTTTTGCAGATACATTTACGATACCATTTGCATCGATATCGAATGTAACTTCGATCTGAGGGATTCCACGTGGAGCCGGTGCGATTCCGTCCAGTCTGAACTGTCCGAGGGATTTGTTATCTCTTGCGAACTGTCTCTCGCCCTGTACTACATTGATATCAACGGCTGTCTGGTTATCAGCAGCTGTAGAGAAGATCTGGCTCTTCTTTGTAGGAATTGTTGTATTTCTCTCGATCAGACGAGTAGCTACGCCACCCATTGTCTCGATAGACAGTGACAGTGGAGTTACATCCAGAAGAAGGATGTCGCCGGCGCCTGTATCTCCTGCAAGTTTACCACCCTGAACAGATGCTCCGAGTGCTACACACTCATCCGGGTTCAGAGATTTACTTGGCTCTTTACCTGTCAGACGTTTTACTTCTTCCTGTACTGCCGGGATACGTGTAGATCCACCAACTAACAGTACCTGACCAAGTTCAGAAGCTGTGATGCCAGCGTCTGATAATGCTCTCTGTACCGGCTCAGATGTCTTCAGTACAAGATCATGTGTCAGTTCATCGAATTTTGCTCTTGTAAGGTTCATATCAAAATGTTTTGGACCTTCAGCTGTAGCTGTGATGAATGGAAGGTTGATATTTGTTGTTGTTGCAGATGAAAGTTCTTTCTTAGCTTTCTCAGCTGCTTCTTTTAATCTCTGAAGTGCCATCTTATCTGTAGATAAGTCAACACCCTCCTGTTTCTTGAATTCAGCGATCATGTAATCTGTGATCTTCTGGTCGAAGTCATCTCCACCAAGTCTGTTGTTACCGGCTGTAGATAATACTTCGATAACTCCGTCACCAATCTCGATAACTGATACATCGAATGTACCACCACCAAGGTCATATACCATGATCTTCTGTTCTTTCTCGTTGTCAAGTCCATATGCAAGTGCTGCTGCTGTCGGCTCGTTGATGATACGTTTTACATCAAGACCGGCGATCTTACCAGCATCCTTTGTTGCCTGACGCTGAGCATCGTTGAAGTAAGCAGGTACTGTGATAACAGCCTCTGTTACTTTCTCTCCGAGGTATCCTTCTGCATCTGCTTTCAATTTCTGAAGGATCATTGCTGAAATCTCCTGTGGAGAATATTTCTTATCTTCAATTGTTACCTTATAGTCGGTTCCCATCTCTCTCTTGATAGAAGAGATTGTTCTCTCTGCATTTGTTACTGCCTGACGTTTTGCAGGTTCTCCGACAAGACGCTCACCAGTCTTTGTAAATGCAACTACAGATGGTGTTGTTCTTGCGCCTTCTGTGTTGGCGATAACTGTCGGCTGTCCACCTTCCATTACGGCTACGCAACTGTTTGTTGTTCCTAAGTCAATACCTATAATTTTACCCATGATAAATTTCCTCCTGTATTATTCTTTATTCTGATAATTGTGAATATGCTTGTTTCTAGTTTGCTACTTTTACCATGCTGTGTCTTACGACCGAATCACGGTATGTGTAACCTTTCTGAAATTCTTCGGCAACAATATTTTCACCAAAGTTTTCGTCTTCCACATGCATCACCGCATTGTGGAAATTCGGATCAAACGGCTGACCTACTGCTTCAATAGGCTTCACCTCTATTCCTTCAAGTGTGGTAACAAGGTGTTTGTATACCTTTTCCATTCCCTGAACGAACGGATCTTCTTTTTCTTCTTCCTTTACCGCATCTAATCCTCTTTCGAAGTTATCTACAACCGGAAGAATCTTTTCTATGATATCTTTCGCTCCAACTTCATACATCTGGGACTTTTCCTTTTCTGTACGTTTGCGGAAGTTATCAAACTCTGCCATCTGACGAGTAAGCTTATCTGTCAGTTCTTCTATCTTCTCGTCCTTTTTATCTTTCTTTTTACCAAATAATTTTTTGCCAGTTTTCTTTTCTGCATCCTCTTTGGCTTCTTCGCTTCCGGCTTCTTCGGAAGTTTCTTCTGTCTCCTCCGCCTCAGCTTCTGCAGATTCAGTCTCAGCTGCAGACTTTTTGGCTTCTTCCACAGCTTCTTTTACCATATCTTCCTGGCTTTTTTCCTGCTTATTCTCCAAGGGTTATTCCACCTTTCTATCATTCTTATGAAACATCTGATCCAGTTCTGTCTGGAGACGCTTCATAGATTTTAAAACATGCTCATAATCCATACGTTTCGGTCCGATAATTCCTATCGTTCCTTTCATACCATCTCCCAGCTCATACGTTGCGGTTACCACACTGCAGTCCCGCATGGTCTGTACCGGCGTCTCATCACCGATATATACCTGGATTCCGGTATTGTCTTCCTTTGCCAGGGTCTGGGTTACCAGCTCGGATAACTGCTGTTTTTCTTCAAATGCACTGATGATCTCCTGTGCACTCTGGTTATCACTCAGCTCCGGATATTTAAAAATGTTCGTTGCACCGCTTGTATAAATCTGCATGTCATCATCCAGATGAATGGCATCCGCAACTGCATCCAGAACATATCCGACTACCTGACTGTGGATTCCTGCCTGCTCTTTCAATCTGGCGATCAGACCCAGGTTGATCTCTTCAATCGCCATGCCGTTGAGTGTTGTATTCAGCAGCATGTTTAACTTCAGCAGATTCTCATTACTGATCGGTTCGTCAATGTTGATGATCTTGTTCTTGATCACATTGCCGCCCAGTACAATAACTGCAATCACCTGTTCCTCATCTACCATAGACAACTGAATGAACTTAATCTTATTCGAATTGTTCATCGGAGTGGAAACCATCGTTGCATAATTCGTATTCGTTGCAAGAACCCTTGCCGCCTGTTTCAGAAGCTGATCCATCTTGTCAGCCTTATCAAGCATCTGCTCCTGCATCTCATTTAATTCCTGCTCTTTCTCCTCCATCAGCATGTCTACATAGAGCCTGTATCCTTTGTCCGAAGGAATACGTCCTGCTGACGTATGAGGCTGGATGATATATCCCATCTCTTCCAGATCAGCCATCTCATTACGAATCGTTGCTGAACTTAAATTCAGATCCGTATATTTGGAAATTGTTCTGGAACCAACCGGTTCTCCCGTCTCCAGATAATTCTGAATGACTGCATGAAGTATTTTCAGTTTTCTTTCACTCAGTTCTT
Source organism: Dorea sp. BIOML-A1 (assembly GCF_009875615.1). NCBI lineage: Bacteria > Bacillati > Bacillota > Clostridia > Lachnospirales > Lachnospiraceae > Dorea > Dorea sp. BIOML-A1. The sequence goes on along the minus strand of NZ_WWSA01000042.1, from coordinate 5,679 downwards.
CATGATTTATCACCGGTACCTCCTCCTTTCGGCTTTAGGTTATTAGCACTCTTTATATCTGAGTGCTAACACCTTTCGACTATTAAGATAGCACTCCCGCATATTTTTGTCAACACTGTTTAGATATTTTTTAGAAAGAGGATACTCCGGTCAATAAATAACATCCCGGAATTACTGATTCTTCCGAATATACTGCATCCACTCTTTAATCTCCCTCTCATGCCCATTCTCACTCGGCACATAGAATTTTTCTCCGGCGATCTCGTCCGGAAGATATTGTTGTTCTACATAATGATGTGGATAATCATGGGCATATTTATACCCTGTACCATGTCCAAGCTTCTGCGCCCCTTTATAGTGCGCATCCTGCAGATGTGACGGAACCGTTGTCTTTGTGCGTTTCACACTTGCCATTGCATCAAAAATTGCATTGCATGCGGCATTACTCTTTGGAGCAGTCGCTACATAAGTGACTGCCTGTGAAAGGATGATCTGTGCTTCCGGCATACCGATCCTTTCGACCGCCTGAGACGCAGATACTGCTACCGTAAGTGCCATCGGATCTGCATTTCCGACGTCTTCCGATGCACAGATCATAATACGCCTGGCTATGAACTTGATATCTTCTCCTGCATACAGCATTTTTGCAAGATAATACACTGCCGCATCCGGATCAGAACCCCGCATACTTTTGATAAATGCAGAGATCGTATCGTAATGATTATCCCCGGTCTTATCGTATTTGACTACCCGTTTCTGAATACATTCGGATGCAACATCCAGTGTTATGTGAATCTTTCCGTCTGCCCCTCGTTCTGTTGTCAGGATACCAAGCTCAACCGCATTCAATGCACTTCTGGCATCCCCGCCGGAAATATCTGCAAGAAATTCCAATGCATCTTCCTCTATCACTGCCTGATAACTTCCCATGCCTTTTACCGTGTCATAGACCGCCCTCGTGATCAGCGTCTTAATATCTTCTTTCGCAAGCGGCTGCAACTCAAAAATGCTCGATCTGGAAAGCAGCGCCCCATTTACTTCAAAATACGGATTTTCCGTCGTTGCACCGATCAGGATGATCGTACCATCCTCCACAAACGGAAGCAGATAATCCTGTTGTCCTTTATTAAATCTGTGGATCTCATCTACGAACAGGATGGTCTTCTTCCGGTACATTCCCTGCATCTCTTTTGCCTTGGCAATCACTTCTTCCATATCTTTTTTACCCGCAGTCGTTGCATTGATCTGGGTAAATTCCGCACTGGTCGTGTTGGCAATTACTTTGGCAAGCGTGGTCTTCCCAGTTCCCGGAGGACCATAAAAAATGACTGAGCTTAATTTGTCCGCCTTGATCGCCCTGTAAAGCAATTTGTCTTTTCCTATAATATGCTGTTGTCCCACTACTTCTTCCAATGTTGTCGGCCGCAGTCTGGATGCAAGCGGAGCTTCCTTTTCCATGTTCTGCTCCCGCATGTAATCAAATAAATCCATTCTTTCATCTCCATTTAGTTGAACCACAAGAGTACAACTCTAATTCATTATCAATTCATCGACTGTTACAAATTCAAACCCTTCTTTCTGCAAAATATCCACTATACGTAGTGCTGCATTCACACTAGATTCATAACAGTCATGTAATAAAATAATATCATTTTCCCCCGCCTGCGTCACTACTTTATTGATAATTTCGTCTTCATTGTCCGTTGTCCAGTCCAGCGGATCTATGGTCCACAACACAGGCATGACATCCAGTTTCCTCTCCAGATTTTTCTGCCAGACTCCAAACGGCGGTCTCATATAAGAGACTTCCTCTCCGGTAATTCCGGTGATCACTTCATTTGTCATCAGTATTTCTTCTTGTGCCGTCTCATCCGGAACCCGTGTGATTTCCACATGATGATAGGTATGATTACCTATCAGATGTCCTTCTTCAGCTTCCCTCTTTACCAGTTCCGGATTATTTTTTGCGTTTTCTCCGATCAGAAAAAATGTTGCTTTTACATTCCGCTCTTTCAATCCATCCAGAAGCTGCGGAGTCCATGCCGGACTTGGTCCGTCATCAAAGGTAATTGCAATCTTTGGATCCTCTTTTATCATATTTGATGCAACATACCGAATGGCTTTTTCATTCTGTTCCGTATGCATGTTATGAACTTTCACCGTTGTCTTATCTTCCACCCGCACCATCCTTGTCACAAGAAAACAGATTCCAACTATGCAAATGAACAAAACAAATGCTTTCTTTCTCTTCTTACGCCATTTATATATTGCAGCAGATTCATAATACCGATTTAATTCCATGCTGTCCCCACATACCACCATTTCATTTTACTATATGCAAAGACAGAAAATTCCATGCTCATACCCTTATTTCGAACGCATGGAATTTAAAAAAAGCGTCAGCATTCTGACGCCCTAGATTTATTTTGTTTTTATTTCTTTCGTTTTCGCGATGCCGCTTTTCTTCCCGACGCAGAAAGCTTTCTGACACTCCATCCAAATGTTCCGAGAGTCTTTCCCAATGTCAGGTATTCTCCGTGAGAATATGCCAGAAGTCCGGCCTTTCCCAGCTGTAGTCTTCCCTTTTTATCCAGATATTCTTCTCCTACCTGAACAGCCTCTACTTTTGCCAGAAACATATGATGCGAACCAAGTTCTTTTATCTCTGTTACTTTACACTCAATGTTCACCGGACATTCTTCTATGATCGGTGCATGATCAAGCTTTGACGCTTTGCCGGCCGTCAGATGCATCTCTTTCCATTTGTCGACATCACGACCGGAACGTACACCGCACCAGTCTGTTGCCTTTTTCAGCTTCTCGGTCGTCAGATTTACTACAAACTCTCCGCTGTCTTTCAAAAGATTGTACGAATATCGTTCCGGTCTTACAGATATATACAGCATCGCCGGATTCGTACATACTGTTCCTGTCCACGCAACTGTTATGATATTCGATCTGCCGGATTTATCTGCAGTACTTACCATCACAGCCGGAAGCGGATACAGCATATTCCCCGGTTTCCAGATCTGCTTTGCCATGTCTTCTCCCCCGCTTCCTTTACTGCTGTAATTCACTTACCAAAGTCGGTATCAGCTGTTTCTTTCTGGATACCACACCCTTTAAGATCATCTTCTCCGTGTTTTCTTTCAGGTCAAATGCATCAATGATATACTCTTTTGCCCTTGCCCCACAGCATAACAGTTCTGTCGACTCATCCAGAATGTCTGTCAGCATAAAGAACACCATCTGCACTCCATTCTTCTCCAGTACTTTCGGAAGATATGGTGTCAGCATCTCTTTTACTTCCTGCAGTTCCTCTTTACTCATGGAATTCAACTGTCCTACGCCAAATACCATATCATTGACTGTAAACTGCTTAAAATCCTGGAAGCAAATATCTTCTGCTGTCTTTCCGGCAAGGCTGCTTCCTGCCTTGAACATCTCCTGTGCCTGTTCTTCCAGATTGATACCCGCAATCTTCGCCAGTTTTTTGGCAATCTTTTCATCCAGCGGTGTGCAGGTCGGTGAACGGAATAAAAGTGTATCTGAAATAATTGCCGAACACAAAAGTCCTGCAATTGTCGGCTTGATCTCCACATCATTTTCTTTGTACATCTGATATACAATCGTTGCGGTACATCCTACTGGCTGGTTACGGAAGAACACTGGTCCCATTGTCTCTATATTTCCCAGTCTGTGATGATCGATGATCTCCACAATCTCTGCTTCTTCGATACCGTCTACAGCCTGATTCTTCTCGTTATGATCTACCAGAATTACTTTCTTCTTACTTACATTTAAAAAACGACGTCTGGATATGAACCCCCTGAACTTTCCATGTCTGTCAATGATCGGGAAATCACGGTACTTCTTCTTTGCCATCACTTCCTTGATATCTTCCACATAATCACTCATATGAAAAGAACTCAGAGGTGCCTTCGTCATAAAGCGCTTAACCGGGACACTCTGGTTGATCAGTCTTGCCGCGGTAAATGTATCGTGTGGCGTACTGATGATCACCGTACTCTGTTCATCTGCACGCTTGATCACTTCTTTTGAAACCTCCGCATTCTGGCAGACAACCATGCAGCTTACATCAATATCCAGGGCACACATCTGTGACTCTACACGGTTTCCAAGAATCACCAAATCATCCTTTTCAATAAATTCCTGCATCAGTTCCGGACTGGACGCACCGATTGCCGCTTTCCCTTTGGTAAAATATCCGTGTTCATTACCGGTTACCATCTCTCCATCCAGTGTATTCATAATGTTACGGTACTGTGTTTTTGCTTTGGAAAGGATCATGTTATCATATACATCCATATAAGATGTTGCAATATCTCCTGTGGAAATCACACCAAGAAGCTCTTCGTCTCTTAATATAGGAATGGTCTTGATATTATTCTCCTTCATCTTTATCCATGTATCTTTCATAGACACATTCGGACCGACACCATCAATCTGATGGATATCCATATCCTTTACCTGCAGTTTTACATTTTCAAGAAGTGTCGGTACTTTTACCCCAAACTTCTGTAATACATAATGTGTCTCTTCATTTATCTGACCGGCTCTTTTGGCTACATAATCATTACCGGTTATTTCTCTTTTTAAATTCGCATAGGCAATTGCCGAACAGATGGAATCCGTATCTGGATTCTTATGTCCCACAACGTATATTTTTTCTTCTTTTTTAGCCATCTTTTATCTTTCACATCCTTTTGCTTATATCCTTCAAGTATTAAGCTTGCCATCTTTTTGAAGTTTCGTCAACCTTTATTTCCATGTATTTCGTATTTTTCTTTGAACAATATTATGGTTCTATGCTATACTAAAATTAATACTGGAGAACATGTTATTTGCATGTTCTTACTATTACTAAGAAGGGAATTATTACACTATGAGCGAAGAATTATTACACGAACAAACACAGACAGAAGCAGCTGTTACAATGGCTGACCTTGAGGAACATTTTGATGATGCAAATCCATGGAACGTAGTAAAATCTTATATGGAAAAAGGCACGATCCTGCCTGTAAAAGTAGAAGGAATCGTGAACGGCGGAGCCATTGCCATGATCGAGGGAATCCGCGGATTCATTCCTGCATCCAGATTATCTCTTTCTTATATCGAAGATCTGGAAACATATCTGTTAAAAGATATTGAAGTCAGGGTCATTGATGTAGATGAAGCCAATAACCGTCTTGTGCTCTCTGCACGTGAGATCCTACAGGAAAAAGCAAGAAAAGAAAGAGAAGCCCGAATTGCAGCTGTTAAAGTCGGCAGCATAGTAACTGGTACGGTAGAAAGTCTTCAGAACTACGGCGCATTTGTAGATCTCGGCGACGGACTCTCCGGACTGGTACACATCTCCCAGATCAGTTTAAAACGGATCAAATCACCTTCTGATGTGTTAAATGTCGGAGATGAGGTAAATGTAAAGATCATCGGCGTAAAAGACGGTAAGATCAGTCTCAGCATGAAAGCTCTTGAAGAAGAGAAAAAAGAAGAAGAGGAAATCCATGTAGAGATTCCTAAAGCTGAGGAGATTGGTACAAGTCTCGGAGATTTATTCAAAGGGTTGAAATTAGATTAGTTGGGATTTAATTTATTAACTGGGGAAGCGGCCTCTCAGTCCTTGAAGGAAACAATAGATAAGGCTTCTTGTTCAGG
>NZ_WWSA01000041.1:0-23177 GCF_009875615.1 Dorea sp. BIOML-A1 | reverse complement strand
CCACATTCACCAGAACCACTTTATACTGTTTTCTTCAAGTCGTGACTGGCAGCGGATGTTAAGAAATGAAATACCCGGAACTATAACCTGGTGTAGTCCACTACGGTACACAATCTTGTCAAAAGCCTTGAAAATCCGCTAATGACAGCTGATTACTGTAACCTTCCGCTGTCACAACCGTTACGCAATTGCCATTTCATTCTTAAGGCATTTGATGCCTACTTTTTATGCAGGTCCGGGTAGTCATGCCTTCTAAATTAAATCCCAACGATATTTCCTTCCAGATCCTTCCAGGTGAATTCGCCGCCCTCGCAGATCATATATCCGTGAGCAGAACCTTCCTTAGGAATTGATACAGAACCTGGATTCATATAGATAAAATCCCCCATATCTTCATTTGCAGGAATGTGTGTATGACCATTCAGAAGAATATCTCCTTTTTTCAACATCGGAGGATTCTTTGGATTGTGATGATGTCCGTGAGAAGCGAAGATGGTGCGCCCGTCAATTTCAAGGAAGCAGTAGTCGGCAAGAATCGGGAATTCCAGTACCATCTGGTCTACTTCCGTGTCACAGTTACCGCGGACACAGAGCAGTTCCTGCTTCATTGGATTCAGCATGGCAATAACTTCCTTTGGATTGTAATCCTTTGGCAGGTCATTACGCGGACCGTGATAAAGGATGTCTCCGAGAAGAAGAAGACGGTCAGCACCTTCACGTTTGTAAGCGTCAAGCATTTTACGGCAGTAGTAAGCAGAGCCGTGGATATCGGATGCAATCATTAATTTCATATGTATATACCTCACTTTGATATTATATAAGTATCTGTTGTCAGAGCACCTAAAAGAATTTTAACATAAATTCCGGGAAAAATATAACAAAATTAAGAACATTAAATTGTCGACATTCGCCAATATACATTTATAAAAGAATGATTTACAATAAAGTTAAGAAATGCAGAAAGCGAGGAAGTAAGATGAAAGCTTACGAAAGATTTTTAAAGTATGTGTCTGTATGGACGACAAGTGATGAGACGAGCGAGACGGTTCCATCGGCAGACAGGGAACTGGTACTTGCAGAGTTACTGGTGGAAGAGATGAAAGAACTGGGAATTGAAGATGCAAGAGTGGATGAGAAAGGATATGTATACGGATCTGTTCCTGCAACACCGGGATGTGAAAATGCACCTGCACTGGGACTGATCGCGCATATGGATACAGCACCGGATGCGCCAGGAGACAATATTCATCCGCAGATCATCGAGAATTACGATGGCAAAGACGTAGTACTTGGAACAAGCGGAAAGACGATCAAAGTAGAAGAATTTCCATATCTGGCAGATTTGAAAGGACGGACATTGATCACGACAGACGGAACAACACTTCTGGGCGCGGATGACAAAGCCGGAATTGCAGAAGTGCTGACTGTCGTAGATGAGATTTTGAAAGAAGGACTTCCACATGGAAAGATCTGTATCGGATTCACACCGGATGAAGAGATTGCAAGGGGAGCAAAGCATTTCGATGTAGAAGGATTCGGAGCAGATTACGGATATACTTTAGATGGAAGCGCCGAAGGTGAGATCCAGTATGAGAACTTCAATGCATCTACAGCATTTATCACGATCCATGGTGTCAGTGTACATACAGGAACTGCAAAAGATGTACTGGTGAATTCGCAGACGATCGGAACAGAATTCCACCAGATGCTGCCGGTATCAGAAAGACCGGAGACAACGGAAGGGTACGAAGGATTCTATCACCTGGTAAGCTTTCATGGAAATGTTACAGAGACAAAGATGAAGTACTTTATCCGTGACTTTGATACAGAAGGATTCCATGCAAGAGCAGCAAAAATGCAGGAGATCACAGACAGTCTGAATGAAAAGTATGGAGCAGGAACGGTTGAAATTGAGATCGTAGAATCCTATTACAATATGCGTGAGAAGATCGAACCATGCATGCAGCTCATTGAATATGCAAAGAAGGCCGCAGAAAATACGGATATCGTTCCAGATGTTGCGCCAATCCGCGGGGGAACGGATGGTGCAAGATTAAGCTTCAAAGGACTTCCTTGTCCGAATCTTGGAACAGGCGGATATGCATTCCACGGGGTATATGAGCACATTACATTAGAAGGAATGGATAAAGCTGTTGTGATGGTAAAAGATATCGTTGGTATGTTTGCAAAATAAACAGGGATTTCTTTGGCGGTTGGTGCTTGTTTGTAATGACGATCTGCTGTATTATGGGGAAGTACAGTAAAGAACCGTTTACATTTGTCAGACAGGAACGGAACAAAACGGAAGATGAAGAGGAATATAATGGAAACAAATATCATATCAGAACTGACAACATTTATAGAACATGCACCGACAGCATTTCATGCGGTTGCAGAATTAAAAGAGATCCTGAAGCAGGAAGGATTCGAAGAATTAAAAGAGTCAGAAAAGTGGAAGATCAAACCTGGGAAAAGATACTATGTAACAAGAAATAATTCCAGTATCATTGCAGTAAAAGCCGGAAAAGAACTGGACAACTACAGTTTCCATGTGACAGCATCACACAGTGATTCGCCGGCATTTAAACTGAAAGAGAATGCGGAGATTGAGGTCGCAAAGAAATATACGGTACTGAATACCGAAGGTTACGGCGGTATGATCTGCCAGACATGGTTCGACAGACCATTGTCACTGGCCGGAAGAGTTATGGTTAAGAATGGGGAAAGAATCGAAACCAGACTTGTGAAAGTGGACAGAGATCTTCTGATGATTCCGAGTCTTGCAATTCATATGGACCGGAAAGTGAATGAAGGAAGAGCTGTTAATAAACAGATTGATATGTTACCGATATTATCGGGAAGCGTGAAAGAACAAGGAGAGGTAAGATCCTTAGTTGCAGAAGAATTGGGATTAAAAGATACGGATATCTATGGCATGGATCTGTTCTTGTATAACCGTATGGGAGCGGTCAGATGGGGAAGCAACCGTGAATTTATCGGGTGTCCGAGACTGGATGATCTGCAGTGTGCATTTACATCCATGAAAGGATTCCTGGCAGCGGAAAATGAACAGAATATCAATGTCTATGCCTGTTTTGATAACGAAGAAGTGGGTTCGGGAACAAAACAGGGAGCTGCATCTACATTTCTTTATGATGTATTGTGGCGGATGAACAAAGCACTTGGAAAGAACGAAGAGGAATTCCACTGTGCAGTAGCAGGAAGCTTTATGCTGAGCTGTGACAATGCCCATGCGGTACACCCGAATTACAGGCAGAAGACGGATGCGACAAACTGCGTCTATATGAATGACGGCATTGTGATCAAATCACATGCCGGACAGAAATATACGAGTGATGCGGTCAGTGTGGCAGTATTCAGGATGATCTGCGAAAAAGCAGGCGTACCATTACAGTATTTTGCTAATCGTTCGGATGAAGCAGGGGGAAGTACATTGGGGAATATTGCGATGACGCAGGTGTCCATGAATACAGTGGATATTGGATTGCCGCAGCTTGCCATGCACTCGGCCTATGAGACGGCCGGTGTAAAGGACACGGAGTATATGGTGAAAGCGGTAGAGACATTTTATGCATCGCATATCCAGGCTGATTCGGATGGAAATTATCAGATTAACCAGTAGTTAGAAAAATAAGACAGGATAACAGAAGTTATGACAGAATTAGGATACAAGACATTACGTGAAAGTATTGTAGATATTATAAGAAAACGGATCATTAACAGGGAATTGCAGCCGGGGCAGAAGATTGTCGAACAGGAACTCGCAAAGGAATTCAAGACTAGCCGTGCGCCGATCAGAGAGGCACTGCGCGAACTGGAGAACGAAGGTCTGGTAGAATATGTAAGAAATGCCGGATGTTCCGTGAAAGAGATCACATTCGAAGAATCATTTGAAATCTATCTTATGCGTGCGAATTATGAGATTATGGCAGTGCGTCTTCTGGGAGGAAAGATACCGGAAGAAACCCTGCAGGAGATGGAAGAAATCCTGGAACGCATGAAGAATCTGGATGTGGACGAATATGATCAGCTGTTTTCATATGATAATAAGTTCCACAGCTGTCTGATCAGAATGACCGGAATGAAAAGTCTGTATAAGGCATGGAAAAGTCTGAATTATGGGAATATCGTAACGGGGTATAATCTGGCATCGGACAAAAAAGCAGTAATCACACGACAATATCCGATACATAAAGAACTGCTGGAAGCATGCAAGAGCAGGAAGAAAGAAGAAATCTGCAGGGTATTGTCGGATCATTATATGAGTACGATCCACAGACTTTTAAAAGAACAGGGAATGACGGAAGCAGACACGAAGTTTTCACTGGACTTTCTGATTTCATAAAGAAGTCGTAGAGGGATCTTGGAGAGCATGATTCCGGGAAAATGAATGATGGATGAAAAAGAGAAATGTTGGTGTAATGACACAGGCATTTCTTTTTTCGTCATGTGTTGTAAGAAGATGCCTGTAACGATCTTTTTAGTATGCAGCAGGTTTTGAAATGACAGATGTTGTGCATAAAATACAAAAAGAGATATAAAATACAAATAATATGTTGAAAAACATACAAAAATATGATATATTACATTCAATCATTGACGATTGTCGACAAAAGATATTAAAGCTTGCAGAACGTCCACAGGGAGATATGAATATGTTCAAAAAAGTAGGACTTGGATTTCTGTTTGTCGGACTGGCATTTGGTGTGATGGCATTATGTGAAATTACCCGTGGAGTCGGAGCAGATGCTTCGGTAAAAGCAAGTGTACTCTGGCCGGTATTCATCGGAATTTGTGCGATCATGCTGATATTTACCGTGTTGTTATTTGCTGCAAACCAGAAGCTGAATAGTCTGGTTGAGGGAGAAGAGTAGAAAAATATATCATCTGAAGCAGTCATAGGAAGGAAAGATGTACTCCTCTTTGCACAAAAAAAGAGGAGTACATCTTTGTGCAGAAATATTGAATTAAGGAAGAATGAAATGAAGATAACAAAAAAAGAATTTATTATGATGCTGGGCGGCATGTTCTTAATGTCGGCAGCTGTATATTATGAAATGATGCCAAATAATCTGGTGCTTGGAAGTCTGTCAGGACTGGTTCTTGTTCTGGTAAAGATTATTCCGTTACCGGTATCGACAATTACATTTGTCTTAAATATGATACTGTTGGTCATAGGGTATATTTTTATCGGCAGGGAATTCGGTGTGAAGACCGTTCTTGCATCACTTATGCTTCCGATGTATCTGAGGATTTTTGAGATACTGACTCCGCATGTGGAATCCTTGTCCGGGAATATCGTGATCGATCTGGTATGCTTCATGATCGTGGTTGGTGCAGGACAGGCCGTCTTATTTAACATGAATGCATCCAGCGGGGGAATTGATATTGTTGCGAAGTTGATCAATAAGTATCTTGGATTTAAAATAGGACAGAGTATTACGATCATAGGTGTGCTCATATCGATGGCAGCAATCTTTGTATATGATCGGGAGACAATGGTAATAAGTCTTGTTGGTACGTTGATCTACGGTCAGGTATTAGACCGGTTCTGTGATGGATTCCATGTGCGTAAGAAAGTATCCATTCTTTCAAAGGAGCATGAAAAAATTCAGAATTATATTGTGAAGGAATTACGCAGAGGTGCGACGATTTATCCGGCATATGGAGGCCTGGATCATGCAGAGCATGTAGAAGTTGTAACGATATTAGAAAAGAATGAATATGGAAAATTATTATCTTTCATCCACGAAACAGATGAACATGCATTTGTGACCGTCAGTACCGTAAATGAAGTAGTCGGAGCCTGGAATACAGTGAAAAGCAGATAAAAATACATTCCCGGATAACTGAAACATCGACGAAAAAAGAGAGATTGGATTTTTACCGGGAATGTATTTTATCTATGTACTATTTAAGGATGGCTGCTGCTCATATTATTTCTGCTTATATCCGTCAAGGAATGTTCCCATCCGGCGAATCGCATCACTTAAGATATCTGCCTGCGGAAGCATGACAATACGGAAGTGATCCGGATCTTTCCAGTCGAATCCACTGCCCGGAACGAGCAGGATATTGGTGGCATCCAGCAGATCATGAGCAAATTGCTTGTCATTGGTGATGTTGAATTTCTTCACGTCCAGTTTCGGGAAGACATAGAATGCAGCGTCATTTTTTACAAATGACAGACCGTTGATCTTCTCAAGTTCACGAACGGTCGCTTCACGCTGCTCATAGATTCTGCCGCCCGGCCGTACCATAGAAGCAGGTGTATCCATATCATCAAGAGCTGCAGGGATGACGATCTGTGCCATGGTATTGGCGCACAGACGCAGAGATGTTAACTGGATGATGCCCTGTCTGTAATCTTCGGTCAGTTCTCTTGGACCGCTGATGACCATCCATCCGCAGCGGTATCCGCACAGACAGTGTGATTTGGACAGACCGTTTAATGTAATGACCGGAACATCCTCTGTCAGTGAAGCAAGAGAGATGTGCTGTTTGCCATCCATAACGAGACGGTCATAGATTTCATCTGCAAAGATCAGAAGGCCGAATTCTCTTGCAATCTGGATGATCTCGAGAAGGATTTCCTTCGGATAGAGAACACCGGTCGGGTTGTTCGGATTGATGATAACGATTGCTTTTGTCTTATCTGTAATCTTGGAACGGATATCCTGAATGTCCGGATACCAGTTGGCCTGTTCATCACAGGTATAGAAGACCGGTTTACCGTCTTCGAGATATACGGAATTGCCCCAAAGGGAGTAACTAGGAGAAGGAACTAAGACCTCATCTCCATCATTTAACAAAGGTGTTAAGGCGAAAGATACCACTTCGCTGACACCGTTACCGATGAATACATCATCTGATGTGATACCTTTGATACCTTTACTGGTCTCATAATCACAGATTGCCTGTCTTGCCTGAGGCATTCCTTTGAAGTCACAGTAGCCGACACCGTCCTGCATGTGTTCCAGCAGAGCGTTTTTGATGCTGTCAGGCAGACCAAAGCCAAAGGTTGCAGGATTCCCGGTATTTAATTTTAAGATATCGATTCCCTGTTTCTGGCGATTCATGGCTTCTACAAATAATGGACCACGGATATCAGAGTGTACTGGTTTCATGCGCCCGGCGCGTACGATTGGCTTCATAATTTTATTCCCCGCTTTTTATTATTTTATCTTTATTCCAATAAACCCCAAATTCATATTGGAATAATTGTTTCATTAATATAATGATACGTTCGTGTGGACAGAGAATCCAATACTTATAGTGTTATAACAATTATAAGAGTCTGACTATAGCTGTCATGTGAAAAGAGGAAACAGATGATAGCAGGATATGGGAGGTTACGTGTATGTTTGTATGGAAAAAATATGTTTATGAAGTGTATAAAGAAAGAAGTTTTACCAAAGCGGCACAGAATCTGTACATCAGTCAGCCGTCTTTGAGTGCAAGGATCAAAAAGATTGAAGAGATTATCGGGGAACCGTTATTTGACAGAAGTACAACACCGCTTCAGCTTACAGAGGTCGGAAAAGTATATATTGAGGCAGCGGAGGAGATCACCCAGATCGAACAGCGGGTAGAGAATTACATCAATGACCTGGCGGGTCTGAAGACGGGGAATCTTGCAGTAGGAGCAAGTACGCTGTTTGCCGCATATGTGGTACCGTCTCTGATCACCCAATTTAATCAGAAATTTCCGGATGTACATATTCAGCTGATAGAGGGGAATACAGCCGAACTGGAAGAAATGCTGGGCAGTAATGCGCTGGATTTTGTCATTGATAATTATCACTATGACAGTATTCTATATAATAAAGAATTATATTGCGAAGAAAATATATTACTTGCGGTTCCGAAACATTTTGCCGTAAATGAAGAACTGGGAATGTATCAGCTTTCTTATAAGAATATCAAAAATAAAAATTATCTGAACCAGAAATATCCGGCAGTTCCGTTAGGGAGATTTGCGGATCTTCCGTTTATTATGCTGACACAGGGAAATGATACCAGAACCAGAGGAGACAGGCTGTGCCGAAACGTCGGATTTAAGCCCAATATCGTGCTGGAATTCAATCAGCAGTCGACAGCATATATGGCCTCGTCTACGCAGCTTGGAGCAACATTCATCAGTGATATCCTGGTAAGCCAGCTCCCGACATTTGAAAACCTGGTGTATTACAAATTAGACGGAGAAGAAGCGAAGAGAAAAGTCTTCTTTTACTACAAAACACACAAGTACAAAACACGTGTGATGGAGGAATTTATCAGAATGATGCATGAACAAATCTGAAAAAAATGATAATATGCAAAAATTAATTAAAATGTAACATAATTTCAGAGAATAGTAAAAAAATTATGCTATAATCATAATATATACATTAGGATAAATCGATTATCGGAAAGTAAATTTCCTGCAAGATAATAAAAAGGGGGCTTTTGATATGACAGAGAATTTGATCAAAGATGTAAAGAAAATCCAACAGGCACTTATTAATAAAGAATCTGTCGGGGACGAGTTTGAAGAGAAGATGGAAGCCATACATAAATTAGAAGAAGTTGCAGATTATCTGAAGGATGCACTTGGAAGAGGCATTGAGTTCTAAAATGGATATAAAAGCATTTATATTTGATATGGATGGTCTGTTATTTGATTCTGAAAGAATTGTACAGCGCTCCTGGAAGATGGCAGGTGATGAACTGGGAATCCTACATATGGGGGATGTCATCTATCACACACTTGGAATGAACCGCACAGGCAGGAATGAATATTTCAGAAAATATATCCGGGAAGACTTTCCATTTGAAGAATTTGGAAGACTGACACGGGATAACTTCTGGAAAATTGTGGATAAAGAAGGTCTTCCACTGAAAAAAGGTGTAAAAGAACTGCTGGCATATGGAAAAGCACAAGGATATAAGATGGCGGTAGCGACATCTTCCAGCAGAGAGTATGCTATGGGGAATCTTATCCGGGCCGGGATAGATCCCTATTTTGACAGTGTGATCTGTGGAGATATGGTTAAGAAAGCAAAGCCGGATCCGGAGATATATCAGAAAGCAAGTGAAAGTCTTGGAATACCGCCGGAATATTGCATGGCGTTTGAGGATGCTCCGGGAGGAATCCTGTCAGCACATCAGGCAGGAATGAAGGTGATCATGGTGCCGGATCTTGTACAGCCGACGGAGGAGATACGGAAACTTACGTACCGGGTCTGCGATTCGTTGGCAGATGTAATAGGAATATTAAATTGAGCCATTGGGATGGAGAAAAAAGAGTGGTATCTGTCCCGGTGGCTTGTTTTATATCTTTGTGCCTTGGGAAAAAGTTTTTTAGAAGCAACATATTTATTCTTTACAGAATAGCAAAAAAGGACTAAGATACTTTTGTAAAATAATTTATAAAAGAGGTCTGATATGGCAGGGCGAAATGAAAAAAAGAATATTACAAAATCTAAAATTGTAAACTATATCATCAATAATAAAATTATATCAAAGGCAGAACTGGCGCAGAATCTGAGCTTAAGTATGCCGACGGTGCTTTCTAATGTAAACGAACTGATCGACCGGAAGATGGTCATCGAGATAGGAGAATATGAATCTACCGGCGGTCGTAAAGCAAAACGGATAGGGATTAATCCGGCATATAAATATGCAGTCGGTGTAGTGATCACAGCAAATCATCTGGGAATCGTATTGCTGAACATGCAGTATGAAATAGAAAAAACAATCTGGATGCGGTTAAAATTTTCAACAGAAACATCTTATTGCTTAAAAGTAGCTGAAATGGTGGAGGACTTCCTGAAGGATGTAGAAGACCGGGAAAAGATATTAGGAATCGGAATTTCGATTCCCGGTATTATTGATCAGGCGAATAGAATGGTTGTGAAATCTCATGCACTGCAATTGGAGAATTTCAGTCTGAGCTTTCTGGAACAGGTATTTTCTTATCCGGTGTATTTTGCAAATGATGCAAATGCTGCGATGATGGCAGAAGATATGCATGAATATCAGGATGCTGTGTATCTTTCGCTCAACAATACATTAGGCGGCGCATTCTGTATTAATGGAAAACTGGTGGCTGGTCAGAATCAGAAAGCAGGAGAATTCGGACATATGATTCTGGTGCCGGGAGGAAAGAAATGTTATTGCGGAAAAGCCGGGTGTGCAGATGCCTATTGCGCAGCCAGTGCATTGACTGATGAAGAGCAGGAAATGACGTTGGAACAATTTATGGAAAAAGTGGAGCAGAAAAATACAAAGACTGTGGAAAAATGGAATCAGTATCTGGATAATCTGGCTATTTTGATTTCCAATCTGCGAATGGCGTATGACACAGATATCATACTTGGAGGAGAAGTCGGGGGGTATTTATCAGAGTATATGATACCACTGGGGGAAAAAGTGATGGCATATAATGGTTTTGAACATGATGTACGTTACTTAAAAAATTGCTCCTATAAAAGAGAGGCATCAGCTGTCGGAGCGGCAAAACATTTCCTCTCTGAATATATACAGCATTTATAAATTTGATATGTTGTAGGAAAAAGAATAAGAATGAAAAACTGAGGTGAAATTCAAGGCTCGTAATGATTACGGACTTTGAATATTTACCTCTTTTTTTTATTGTCAGATGTTCGGAAGAAGCTGCAATTGGCAGGTTTTATAGATATCTAAGTATGCAAGAGAAGTTGCCAGTGGCAAATTCTATGTATATCCAGTTGGTAAATATGCATAAAAAAGTTGATCAAACTTGTGCAACAAGTAGAAATAGGCATTCATATATTGACAAAATAGAGTGGTTGTACAATAATGTAATTACTTTAATAAAACATTTAATAAAAGATAAGATAAAAGAATGAAGGAGAAAAACAATATGTTACAGCAGGTAATGACAAAACCAGGAGAGATTATTTTCAGAGAGGTACCAGTTCCGGAGGTAAAAGATGATCAGGTATTGGTAAAGATTATGAATATCGGCATTTGTGGTTCTGATATTCATGTATATCACGGTAAGCATCCATTTACCTCATATCCGGTAACACAGGGACATGAAGTATCCGGTGAAGTTGTAAAACTTGGGAAAGATGTGACAGTATTTCACGAAGGTCAGAAAGTAACAATTGAGCCACAGGTTTATTGCGGAGAATGTTATCCATGCAGACACGGAAAATACAATTTGTGTGAAGAATTAAAAGTTATGGGATTCCAGACAACCGGAACAGCATCAGAATATTTTGCAGTAGATGCATCGAAAGTAACACCAATTCCGGAAGAAATGTCATATGAAGAAGGTGCAATGATCGAGCCACTGGCTGTTGCAGTTCACGGAGTAAAGCAGGTTGGTGATGTGAAAGGAATGAACATTGCCGTGCTTGGTGCCGGTCCGATTGGTAATCTTGTGGCACAGGTAGCAAAGGGAATGGGAGCAGCAAAAGTTATGATCACGGATGTCAGTGATCTCCGTCTGGATAAGGCGAAAGAATGTGGCATTGATGTCTGTGTGAATACAAAAGAAAAAGATTTCGGTGAAGCAATGTTGGAAACATTCGGACCAGACAAAGCCGATGTGATTTATGATTGTGCAGGAAATAACATCACAATGGGACAGGCAATCAAGTATGCAAGAAAAGGAAGCATTATTGTATTGGTTGCAGTGTTTGCAGGAATGGCAGAGATTGATCTTGCAGTGGCTAATGATCACGAACTGGATATCAAGAGCACAATGATGTACCGGCACGATGACTATGTTGACGGAATCAGACTTGTAAATGAAGAAAAGGTTCATTTAAGACCACTGATCTCAAAAACATTTGCATTTCAGGAGTATCTGAAAGCTTATCAGTATATCGATGATAACCGAGAAACAACGATGAAAGTAATCATTAATGTACAGGAATAAAGATTAGATCAGGAGAGAACAGAAGTTTTGTCAGAAACTCTGATAAGGAGGAACCATGGGAAACGAGGGTAAGAATGGAAAAGTGCCATTGATCAGTAAAATTGCATATGGATTTGGTGATGTCGGATGCAATTTCAGTTGGATGTTTGTAAGTAATTTTTTAATGATATTTTATACAGATGTGTTTGGAATCAGTATGGCGGCTGTTTCAGCATTGATGTTATTTTCAAGATTCTGGGATGCGATTAATGATCCGATTGTCGGAGGGTTGACGGATAAGACAAAAACAAGATGGGGACGTTACCGTCCATGGCTGCTTGTTGCAGCACCCATTACGGCAGTGCTTTTAATGTTGACATTCTGGGCACATCCGGACTGGCCAGATACGGCAAAGATTATCTATATGATTATTACATATTGCCTGCTTGTACTGGGATACACATGTGTAAATATTCCGTATGGAACACTTTGCGGTGCGATGACACAGGACATTGATGAACGGGCAAAAATTAATACTTCGCGTTCGGTTGCGGCTATGATTGCAATCGGGATTATCAACATTATTACAGTACCTTTGCTTGGAAAGCTGGGAAGCCAGAGTGCGAAGAACGGATATTTATTTGTAGCAATTATCTATGGATGTATATTTGCGGCATGCCATTTCTTCTGCTTTGCGAAGACGAAGGAGCAGGTGACAATTCCGGAAAAGGAAAAAATATCAATTAAAGTACAGTTAAAAGCCGTGATGCAGAACAGACCGTATATACTTGCATTAATCGGACAGGTTTTATTTGGATTTACATTATATGGAAGAAATGCTGACATTTTATATTATTTTACATATGTAGAAGGAAATGCATCTTATTATACTACTTATTCTATGTGCATTATTATTCCATCCATTATCGGTGCCGCATGTTTTCAACCAGTATTCCGAAAACTTAACAATAAAGGAAGGACAGCTTCGATATTTGCCTTTTTAACAGGTATTTCAATGCTGGCAATGTATTTCTTTAATGTAAAAGATTCAGCAGTTGTATTCTATATTTTGGCAGGTGTTACACAGTTCTTTTTTTCAGGATTTAATACAGCAATCTATGCGATCATTCCGGACTGTGTGGAATACGGAGAATGGAAAACCGGACTTCGGAATGATGGATTTCAATATGCATTCGTTTCTCTTGGAAATAAGATTGGAATGGCAATCGGTACAGCGATGCTTGCGGCATTACTTGGAAAATATGGATACGTGGCAAATCAGGCACAAAATGATACGGTTATCAGTATTATGAAATATGCATTTACAACCATTCCGGGGATTCTGTGGATTGTAACAGCTGTTGTATTATTTTTCTACCGGTTAAATAAAAAACGGTATAATGAAATTGTGGAGGATCTGAAGAATGGGAAAAGAGGTTGATATTGTTGCGTTAGGCGAACTTCTGATTGATTTTACAGAAGCTGGGGATAGAACGTGGCCGTGAAGAAGGAAGAATCGAAGGTATTAGAGCAATTATACATTTGGCAGAACTTGTTGTTTAATGAGTAGAGCATGCGAAAACGTAACTGAATAAAAATATAGAAGCACTTTCTGTGCATATGAGTTACTTCATGATTGAATCAGCACAGAAAGCGCTTCTATATTTTTATTCAGGACCGGGAAAGTCAGTTCCTATTGCGTTAAACCGCTTCCCATCTTCCAGAAGCTCCGCAAGGCAGCACCAGTCCGGAATGCGTAACAGGAAGTCCGATCTCCTGTGAATCCACATGTCCGTTCCATTTCTTGAGCTCCGTTCCAAGCATATAAGTCAGAACGGCCGGTGCAAGTCCTGTTGTATAGGAGTTGACCAGAAAGAATAATGGGTCATCCGACAGAATCTGTGTACATAACTTGATCAGCGGATGAATTGCATCCTCGATCTTCCAGATCTCACCTTTAGGTCCACGTCCGTATGACGGAGGGTCCATGATGATGGCATCATACTGATTGCCACGGCGGATCTCACGCTCTACGAATTTTACACAGTCATCGACCAGCCAGCGGATCGGTCTGTCAGATAATCCGGAAGAGGCTGCATTTTCCTTTGCCCATGCAACCATTCCTTTAGAAGCATCTACATGTGTAACACTTGCTCCGGCAGCAGCGGCTGCGAGAGTAGCACCACCTGTGTAAGCAAAGAGATTCAGTACTTTGATCGGTCTTCCTGCATTTCTGATCTTCTCAGAGAACCAGTCCCAGTTCGTTGCCTGTTCCGGGAAAAGACCGGTGTGCTTGAAGCTGAAAGGCTTCAGATTAAATGTCAGTTCTTTATAATGAATCTGCCACTGTTCCGGGAGACTGAAGAATTCCCATTCCCCTCCGCCTTTCTTGCTGCGGTGATAGTGGCCGTTCATATGTTTCCATCCACGCTCGGTTTTCGGGGTATCCCAGATAACCTGCGGGTCCGGACGGACCAGCGTGTACTGTCCCCAGCGCTCTAATTTCTCACCTTTACTACAATCTATTACTTCATAATCTTTCCATTGATCTGCAATCCACATAGAATTATATCCTCTTTCTTCTCAAATAATAAGTTTTCATATGTTTGTATTCATTGTGTTCGAATCTGTAGAACATATTACTGTCAGCTTTTTGTATAAAGGTTAATATAGAATATAATTTTTGAAAAAGCTGATCAGGAAAAGTCCTGCAGAGGAATTATAGCATGAAAAATTAAGAAATTCAATTTTACATTTCCTACATACACTTTACACACATTTAACAATTCGCAGATTTTGGATTTAACATACGTCTTATAAGATAGCTATTGTCGAAAGCGACAAAGAAAAAAATCAGAATAAAAAAAGATGAGAATCTAAGGAGAGTATGATTATGAAAATGAAAAAGTTTATCGCAGTTTTATCCGTAGCAACAATGGCAGCAGGACTTGCAGTTGGATGTGGAAGTTCAGATAGTGGTTCTTCTGATGATAAGAGCAGCAAAGGTGACTGGGATTCTTCCAATGATATAACAATCGTTTCCAGAGAAGATGGTTCAGGAACAAGAGGAGCATTCATCGAACTTTTCGGGATTGAAGAAAAGAAAGACGGTGAAAAAGTTGATATGACAACAGATGATGCACAGATCACAAACAGCACATCCGTAATGCTTACAACAGTAGCCGGAGATGATTATGCAATCGGTTATGTATCACTCGGATCATTAAATGATACAGTAAAAGCTTTAAAGATTGATGGAGAAGAAGCTACAGAGCAGAACATCAAAGATGGAAAATATAAAATCTGCAGACCATTTAACATTGCAACAAAGAAAGGTGCAGATAATGAAGTGGCAAAAGACTTTATCGCTTATATCATGAGCAAAGAAGGACAGCAGGTGATTTCAGACAACGGATATATCGGAGACGATTCAGCAGAAGCTTATGCGGGAAGCAAGCCATCCGGAAAAGCAGTTGTCGGCGGATCCTCTTCCGTATCACCGGTTATGGAAAAATTGATCGAGGCATATAAGAAAGTCAATACAGGAGCAGAGATTGAGCTTCAGACTACAGACTCTACAACAGGTATGACATCAGCAATCGACGGAAGTTATGATATCGGAATGGCATCACGTGAATTACAGGATGAAGAAAAAGATAAACTGGACAGCCAGGTAATTGCTACAGACGGTATTGCAGTTATTGTAAATAAAAACAATACAACAGATGAACTCAGTAGTGATCAGGTAAAGACAATTTACACTGGTGATGCAACCACATGGGATGAGGTAGTGAAATAATATGAAATCAAAAGCATGGACAGAGAAATTCATGCAGGGAGTGTTTGCAGTTGCCGCCTGTGCTTCAGTACTGGCGGTTGCACTCATTTGTATTTTCTTGTTTGCAAATGGAATTCCTGCAATGAGTAAAATCGGATTCGGGGAATTCCTGACCGGTGAATTATGGAAACCAAAGAATGACATATACGGAATCTTTCCGATGATCATTGGAAGTCTGTATGTAACGGCCGGCGCAATTATCATCGGTGTACCGATTGGAATCCTGACAGCAGTATTCATGGCATTCTACTGTCCGAAAGTAATCTATAAACCACTGAAGATGGCAACAGAACTTCTGGCAGGAATCCCATCCGTTGTCTATGGATTTTTCGGTCTTGTAGTTCTCGTACCGTGGGTAAGAGAAATCGGAAGAACACTTCATCAGGGTGGAAACGGAAGCAGTATGATCACAGCATCCATTCTTCTGGGAATGATGATCTTACCAACGATCATCGGACTTACGGAATCTGCGCTTAGAGCAGTTCCTACACAGTACTATGAAGGTGCGGTAGCACTTGGCGGAACACATGAAAAAGCAATCTTTACTGTTGTTTTACCGGCAGCCAAATCCGGAGTAGTGGCAGCTATTGTTCTTGGAATCGGGCGTGCGATCGGAGAGACGATGGCAGTGATCATGGTGGCTGGTAATCAGCCGAGAATGCCGGAAGGAATCTTCAGAGGAGTCAGAACACTGACAGCAAATATCGTAATTGAGATGGGATATGCATCCGGACTTCACAGAGAAGCACTGATTGCAACCGGCGTAGTTCTCTTCGTATTTATCCTTCTTCTGAACTTCTGTGTAGCACTTTTGAAGAGGGGGAAGAATTATGAGTAGTAATGAAGTAACATGGAAAGATAAGTTAAAAGCATATACCAGAACTCCTGGATCACTGATCGTAATGCTTCTTGTCATGCTTTCTGCAATTATGACATTTGCAGTACTTATATTTCTGATCGTATATGTGCTGGCGCATGGTGTTCCGTATTTGAAACCATCCATTTTCTCACTTCATTATACATCGGAAAATGCCTCGCTGATGCCGGCATTGATCAACACAGTGATCATGACCTTGTTATCACTTCTGATCGCAGTTCCATTTGGGATCTTTGCAGCGATCTTCCTTGTGGAATATGCAAAACGTGGTAATAAATTTGTAGAAGTGATTAGACTTACAACAGAGACGCTTCAGGGAATTCCATCTATCGTATATGGACTGTTTGGTATGCTGTTCTTTGTAAATACCTGTAAATGGGGATTTTCGATTCTGGCAGGAGCGTTTACTCTTGCAATCATGGTATTACCGCTGAT
Organism: Dorea sp. BIOML-A1; assembly: GCF_009875615.1. NCBI lineage: Bacteria > Bacillati > Bacillota > Clostridia > Lachnospirales > Lachnospiraceae > Dorea > Dorea sp. BIOML-A1. The sequence goes on along the minus strand of NZ_WWSA01000041.1, from coordinate 6,116 downwards.
CATGAGAAGTACAGAAGAAGCATTGAAATCCGTACCGGATTCTTACAGAGAAGGAAGTTTCGGGCTGGGAGCAGGAAAATTACGTACAGTATTTCGGATCGTACTTCCATCGGCGATACCGGGAATCCTTGCAGGTGTGATCCTGGCGATCGGACGAATCGTCGGAGAGACAGCAGCACTGATCTATACAGCGGGTACTGTTGCAAAGGTGCCGAAGAATGTATTGAGTTCAGGAAGAACCCTGGCAGTACATATGTATAATCTGTCAAGTGAAGGTCTTTATATGAATCAGGCTTATGCGACGGCTGTAGTACTGCTGGTGCTGGTAGTTGTGATCAATACCCTGTCGGGCATGATCGCCAAACGGATTACAAAAGCATAGTAGCTGTACAGAGATAAATCAGAAAAAACAGGAAGGAATCATACATGAGTAAAATAAGTATCAAGAACATGGAACTTCATTACGGTGATTTCCATGCTCTGAAAAATGTGAATCTTGAGATAGAAGCGAATAAGATCACAGCATTCATCGGCCCATCCGGATGCGGAAAGTCTACATTATTAAAATCAATCAACCGTATGAATGATCTGGTAGAGGGATGTAAGATTGACGGAGAGATTCTTCTGGATGGCAAGGATATTTTCCGTGATATCGATGTGAATTTATTAAGAAAGAGAGTTGGAATGGTGTTCCAGAAACCGAATCCGTTTCCAATGAGTATCTATGATAATATTGCTTATGGACCAAGAACCCATGGAATACGTTCAAAAGCAAAATTGGATGATCTGGTAGAAAAATCTTTAAGAGATGCGGCAATCTGGAATGAATGCAAGGACAGATTAAAGACCAGCGCACTTGGAATGTCAGGCGGCCAGCAGCAGAGACTTTGTATTGCAAGAGCACTGGCGGTGCAGCCGGAAGTGCTCCTTATGGATGAACCGACATCGGCACTGGATCCTATCTCGACATCTAAGATAGAAGACCTTGCGATGGAATTGAAAAAAGATTATACTATCGTTATGGTAACACATAATATGCAGCAGGCGGTACGTGTGTCTGATAATACGGCATTCTTCCTGTTGGGAGAAGTCATTGAATATAATGAAACAGAAAAATTATTTTCGATTCCGGCAGATAAGAGAACGGAAGATTATATCACAGGGAGGTTTGGCTAGGATATGCGTAATCGGTTTGATCAGCAGCTGGAGTTACTTAATGAGCAGCTTATACGTATGGGTGAATTATGTGAAGTTGCAATCGGAAAAGCAACAACAGCATTAAAAGAAGGAAGTATGGAACAGGCACAGAAGGTGATCGAGGCAGATGAAGAGATCGATCAGGCAGAGACAGATATTGAAAGACTTTGTTTGAAACTGCTTCTCCAGCAGCAGCCTGTGGCAAGAGATTTAAGACAGATTTCAGCGGCATTGAAAATGATCACAGATATGGAACGTATTGGCGATCAGGCTTCGGATATTGCAGAGATCATCATTACAGAGGAGAAGTCGGAAGCACAGGACATTCCAAAGATCATCAAAATGTCAGAAGCGGCCGGAAAGATGGTGCGTGACAGCGTCAATGCATATGTGGAAAAAGACCTTGAACTTTCCAGAAAAGTTATAAAAGATGATGATGTTGTGGATGAACTTTTTGAAGAAGTGAAGACAACACTGATCGACTTTATTGCGGAAAATAAAGGAGAGCAGGGGGGAGAGGCGATTGATCTGATCATGGTTGCAAAATATCTGGAACGTATCGCAGACCATGCAACAAATATCGCAGAGTGGGTGGAATTCTCTATCACAGGAATCCACAAGGCTTCTGTAGTATAAAGAAGGAGAAAGAGGAATGATTTTTTGTGTAGAAGATGACAGTAACATACGGGAACTGGTGGTGTATACCCTGGAGAGCACAGGGTTTCAGGCGCGCGGATTCGAAGATGGAAGTTCATTCCTTGAAGCTCTGGCATTAGAGACGCCAGAGCTTGTTTTGCTTGATATTATGCTGCCGGGAGAAGACGGAATGGAGCTTTTAAGAAAGTTAAAAGCATCTAAGAAAACGAGAGAGATTCCGGTCATCATGGTTACAGCCAAGGGAGCAGAATACGATAAGGTAAAAGGATTGGATGCCGGTGCGGATGATTATGTTACAAAACCATTTGGCATGATGGAGTTGATCTCACGTATCAAGGCTGTATTAAGACGCAGCGCAAATGGAAACATATCCAGTGAGGATACATTTGAGATCGGAGAGATTCGGCTGAATCCGAAGAAGCATGAAGTGACCGTTCACGGAGAAGTGGTGAACCTGACACTAAAAGAGTATGAATTATTGAAACGCCTGATGAAGAATTCGAATATTGTCCTTACCAGAGACCAGCTTCTGGAAGATATCTGGGGATATGATTTCGATGGGGAGACGAGAACCGTGGATGTGCATGTCAGAACTTTAAGACAGAAGCTTGGAGATGCAGGCGAACAGATTGAGACGGTCCGCGGAGTCGGATACCGTATGAGCAGGTAATAATATGAAACAAAGTATGAGAAAAAAGATCCAAAGCAGCATGATTCTTGTCATTACCCTGACGATGCTCATAGCTTATGCGATCACCACGCTGGTTGTATACCGCCAGACGATCCATATCATGGAAGGAGAGGTAAGACAGGAAGCGGACTATATTAACGTAGCACTCGACACTTCCGGGGAGTCTTATCTGAAGACGATGGATAACGTGCATGCGGACACAAGAATTACCCTGATCGATCCGGATGGTAAGGTGAAATATGACTCAAAAGAAGATGATGTAACCCTTCAGAATCACAAGAACCGGCCGGAAGTAAAAGCTGCGCTGAAAAACGGAAGTGGTCAGGATATCCGTGAATCGAATACATTGAATAAAGAGATGTTCTATTATGCAGTGAAATTGGAAAATGGAGATATCCTGCGAGTATCAAAGACGGTAGATACTGCATTACGGACAGCAATGAAGGTATTCCCGGCGATGGGGTTGATCACACTGATCATGCTGGCTTTTGCAGGAATCCTTGTAAAATGGCAGATAACGAGACTGATCCGCCCGATCAACAGACTGGATCTTGAGAATCCATTGGAGAATGACGTGTACGAAGAATTAACACCTCTTTTACAGAGTATCGACAAGCAGAATAAAGAAAAAGATGCAGTTGCCAATATGAGAAAAGAATTCTCGGCAAATGTATCTCACGAGCTGAAGACACCGCTTACGTCAATTTCAGGTTACGCAGAAATCATGAAAAGCGGACTGGTAAAGCCGGAAGATATGAAAGGTTTTGCGGAAAGAATCTATAATGAAGCAAGACGTCTGATCACTTTGGTAGAAGATATCATCAAGTTATCAAAACTGGATGAGGGCAATGTGCAGCTGGAAAAAGAAGAAGTAGATCTCTATAAGCTGACGAGGGAGATTCTGACCAGACTTTCACCACAGGCAGCGAAGCGGAAAGTGCATGTAGAGGTGACGGGAGAACCGGTAGAGTATGTGGGTATCCGTCAGATCCTGGATGAGATGATTTACAATATCTGTGAAAATGCGATCAAGTATAACAAAGAAGGCGGAAAATTAATCGTCTGGGTAGGCAATACCCTGCAGGGAAAGAAGGTCTGCGTTACGGATACCGGAATCGGAATCCCGGAGAATGAGACGGACCGTATCTTTGAACGTTTTTATCGTGTAGACAAAAGCCATTCTAAAGAAACAGGTGGAACAGGTCTTGGACTGTCTATCGTAAAGCATGGAGCAATGCTTCATGGGGCGAAGATCCATGTGGACAGTAAACTGGGCGAAGGTACGAAGATAGAACTTATATTTTAAAAAATAACAGAAGTTTTTAAGAAATCTTAAGAATTATTTGCGTATGTCTTTAAGAAACGAAGCCTACAATAGCATCAAGAAAAAGATGAGGAGGCTTATTGTTATGGACAAGATCAGTATTATCATCCCGTGCTTCAATGAAGAAGAAGCATTGCCAATTTATTATGCAGAAATGAAAAAAGTCATGGACAGCATGAAAAAACATACCAGTTTTGAACTGCTATTTGTAGATGACGGGTCATCCGATAGAACATATGAGATTATGAAAGACTTACACAGAAAGGACGGAAGATGTCAGTATCTTTCCTTTTCCAGAAACTTTGGGAAAGAAGCTGCGATCTATGCGGGACTTCAAAACGCAAGCGGTGATTATGCAGCAATCATGGATGTAGATCTGCAGGATCCGCCGTCGCTGCTGCCTGATATGTACAGAATTTTAAAAGAAGAAGCATATGACAGCGTGGCAACCAGACGTTCAACAAGAATGGGTGAACCAAAGATCCGTTCATTCTTATCTAAAGAGTTTTACAACGTGATCAATAAGATTTCCAAGACAGAGATTGTAAGCGGTGCCAGAGATTACCGCCTGATGAACCGTAAGATGATAGATGCAGTGCTGGAAATGAGTGAATATAACCGCTTTTCCAAAGGAATCTTCGGGTGGGTAGGATTCCGCACCAAATGGCTGGAATATGAGAATATCGAAAGATCTGCCGGAGAAACAAAATGGAATGTAAAGAAATTATTCATTTACTCGTTGGAGGGAATCACGGGATTTTCTGTAGTTCCGCTGTCGATTGCAGCGTATATGGGAGTTTTGTTCTGCGGATTATCATTTCTGATGATTGTTGCGATCGTAGTCCGTACATTAATCTGGGGAGATCCGGTGGCCGGATGGCCATCGATGGTTTGTATCTTGTTTGGCGTGGGTGGTGTACAGCTTCTGTGTACCGGAATTCTGGGACAGTATCTTGCCAAGACATACCTGGAAGTAAAGAACCGGCCTGTATACCTGTTAAAGGATTCCAGTAAAGAAGAACAGCGGATCATGATGATGCCATTATCACAAAATCTGCGGAGGAAGAGTTATGGACAAGGTTAAGAGATACATTCCTTACCTGCTGCTTACAGGCTTAACACTCTTTTTTTGCCGGATATTTGTGGGCAGATATGGAATCTTTGGAGCAAAGGTAGACTGGCTCAGTCAGCATAGTGTGCTGCCGGATTATTTCCGGCAGCAGTTTTATGCAACCGGAAAGTTATTTCCCGAATTTGCGGCGAATCTGGGCGGCGGCCAGAATATTTATCATTTTGCTTATTACGGACTATATAGTCCGTTGATTCTGCCGTCATATCTGCTTCCGTTTGTGAAAATGTCGGATTATATCATGGCGGTCAGCATAACAGGTCTGACCGCTTCGGTACTGCTGTTTTATTACTGGCTGAAAAGCAGAAAGACGGATGCAGGCACTGCTTTTATCCTGTCACTGATGTTCCTGCTGGCAGGACCGATGATCGGTCAGTACAGCGGGCAGATCATGTTTGTGGATTATATGCCGTTCTTATGTCTGGCACTCATAGGTGTAGACCGGTATTTTGAGCAAGAAAAAAGTGGTCTTTTTACAGTTAGTGTATTTCTGATGATCATGACCAGTTTTTATTTCAGTATTGGCGGAATGCTGTCATTGGTTCTTTATGGACTGCACCGCTATTTTGAACAAAGAGAAGAAAACAGGGTCACAGTTCGCAGCTTTTTGCGGGACGGATTGTGTTTCGTGCGTTCGATGATTCTGGCAGTACTCATGAGTGGTTTCTTTCTGGTACCGACGGCACTCGCATTGACGGGTGGGAGAAGTAAAGAGCAGAACACATCGTTTGCTTCCTTTTTTATTCCGCAGATCACAGTAGAACGATTTGCTTATAGTATCTATGGAATCGGACTTACGACACTGGTGATCACAGTTCTGCTCACGGGATTGTTGTATCGGAAAGTATATGAAAAGGTACTCACATATGGATGTGTGATCGTACTTGTGATTCCGGTATTTGCTTACTTATTGAATGGCGGACTATATATCAGGGATAAAGTCTTTATTCCGATTCCGCCATTGCTTTGTTATCTGATTTCCATTTATCTGGAAAAGTGCAGAAAAAGAGAACTGTCTTTTATTGCAGGAATGATTCCATATATCATCACAACGATATTCGTTTATATGGCAAGAAATCAGTTTGTTTCAAAAGGCATAGGGGAAAGTATATGGAAAG
>NZ_WWSA01000040.1:0-23069 GCF_009875615.1 Dorea sp. BIOML-A1 | reverse complement strand
AACCAGTCATTTTTTGAATATTTGATTAAATTCACAAGTGAGAAATCGCGAATATAAGTAGTTTGTCAACAGGTCCATAATTCTGTGTAAACTAAATACGTGATATGTATCCTCTTGGATTGATGTTAAAATAAATATTAATTCAGGAGGATATTTTTATGGCAAGAAGAAGAAAAATGACACCAGAAAGAAGAGAGTTTATTAACGGCTTATTGGTGTTAGAGCCCGGAGAAATTAACCATTCAGAGTCCGGAAGAAACAGCCAATTGGAGATCACTGGAAATAACCATTCATAAAATTATATCTGATGAAACTAGCATATCATTTGCTTACCACAGCCTTCAATCTGAATCAATGGCAAGGGCTACGCCGGCAAATATGCCCCATTGACACAGTTTCAGCCTGTTGTATAAAGTAATCAAGCAGAACAAGAAAATGTTCTGCTGAAGCCTACTTGTTATGGTCATTTCTATTGGACAGTAATTGGCTTTTTCTGTCGATCTCAGATTGGTTGATTCTGTTGGTCTTACATTGGTTGTTTCAAGCGGGCTCTAACAACGGCAAGAAAATGCACATAAAAGCTCTGGATTTCCTTGAAAATTTAGCGTTTTTCAAGCCTCTTATCGTCCTGTTTTCCTAGGAGTTTTCCATGATTTCTGGTATAATAGAAGTATCAAAAACCGGGAGGAAAACGCAGTGGCAGACAGTTCTAAAGATCTTCAACTCCGTGAGTTGAAAGACATGATCAACGATCTAAAAAAAATGACAAAAAACACTTCAGACAACTGTAGATACCGCTAACAAACGGGAAGAGGCTCTTACTCAGGAACGGGATAATCTAAAGGAAGAAGTGGATCTGCTTCGCAAAAAGCTTTTCGGTTCTTCCAGTGAAAAACCTTCTATGGATGTTCCGGGGCAGTTGAATTTATTTAATGAAGCTGAACTGGAACAGGATCTAACTGTTGCGGAACCAGAAGCATTGGAAAATCTTTTGCCAGAGAAAGAGACAAAAAAAGCGGAAATCCTGTGCAACTAACGCAGAACGGTTCAAAGGGATTCCAGTAGTCAAAGAATATCTGGATCTTCCGGACGCAGAAAAGGTCTGCCCTGTTTGTAACGTTCCTCTGGTAAAAATCAGTGAAGAATTCGTGCGCCGCAAACTTTCCTTCGTACCAGCAAAGTTAAAAGTGATCGAAATATACAGCTTAAATTATATTTGCCCGGAATGTAATAAAGATGACGTTACTGTTATCAAAAAGGAAAAAGACGGTCATGCACATATGCTTCACGGTATGGCTGCGGCAGATGCTGTCGCCTGGGTCATGTATCAGAAGTTTTGTAACAGTCTTCCTTATACCAGGCAGGAAAAAGACTGGGCACAGTACGGTGTTGCTATTACAAGAACAACGATGGCAAACTGGGTAATCCGTAATACATTGGATTATTTCACCCCGATGTATGATTACTTCCACAGGCAACTCTTAAAAAGGGAATTCGCAATGGCAGATGAAACACCACTCCAGGTATTACACGAATCCGGCAGGCGTGCACAGACCAAATCTTACATGTGGTTATTCCGTAGCGGGGAAGACGGAGGATTACCAATCATCCTTTATAAATATTCAGAAACCCGTGCCGGGAATAACGCAGTAGAATTCCTTGCGGGATTCAAAGGATATCTGATGTGTGATGGCTACAGTGGTTACAACAAAGTGCCTGATGCCAAGCGTACAGCCTGTTGGGCACACATCCGCAGATATCTTACAGATGCGATTCCAAAAGGGAAGCAGCTGGATTATACACAGCCGTCTGTTCAGGGCATGATGTATATCAACCAGCTTTTCCATTTGGAAGATGTGATCAAAGCGAAGTACTCATCCTTCGATGCTATCAAGAAAGCTCGTCTTGAGAAAGAAAAGCCGATAGTAGAAGGCTTTTTGTCGTGGCTTGATAAACAGAATCCAGTCTGTGGATCAAGGATGGATAAGGCAGTTACCTATATTCGGAATCGCCGATCCTATCTTATGACCTATTTGGAAGATGGTCGCTGCAGTTTTTCTAATAATCTCAGTGAAAACGCTATTCGTCCGTTTACAGTAGGCCGGAAAAACTGGCTGTTCTGTGATACTCCAAACGGCGCCCAGGCCAGTGCTATCGTCTATACAATGGTAGAAATGGCGAAAGCAAATGGAGTAAACGTCTATCACTATCTAACCTATCTTCTGGAAAAGCTCCCGAATGATAGGATGAGCGATGAAGAGTTAGATAGGCTTGCCCCATGGAACGAAGAAGTCAAAGCTGAAATCGAACGTCGTGCAAACGACTCAAATCAATAATCAATCATATGTGAATTGCGCTGATTGTCAAGGTGCTCCGGTTGCAGAAATGTGACCGGGGATTTTTAGTATCCATGCCTAAAATTTAAGCGCTTACCTTTTAAATGCATGACGGTTTCTAATAAAACAGAATAGTGAAATCCATACACTGGGCGGATGATGAATTTCGGTTGAATAATCTGGGCTCCGTGTCCTTGCTGTCTGGATTCAGAAAACGTAAATCCGTTTTTGAGGAAACCACCATTCCGGTGGTGGAATCCTTTATCTTACATCCTTAGTGCTTCTTAAACCGATAGAGACAGAAAAGAAAGACATATTCAAATTCCTCATCGGAGAAGTAAGAAATTATCAAATATCTTTGTTCACAGTATGTATTTAACGAATGGTACGATTGGCTTGGAGAAAAAGTAAGTCCTCTGGTTGATGTAATTACTGACCATATTGCACAGGATAGTTATCAGATCAACATAACAAACATTGACGCTGAGCATGACAGGTCTATGCGTGAGGTGTACGGCCGGGGTAAATTACTACGAGAGTAACACGCTCATTAAAGTGGTTCATTCTGTCTGGACAGACTGTTCTGTTACATAAGGATATTCAGGTGATTTGTTTGAGTTTGAAAATGCTATTGTGGACGATTTTAATTCAAATTATGAGTTATTATGTTTTCTGCCAAGAATATTAAATGAATAGATTGGCGAAAAAAATTCGCTTGACTTTCATATAGAGACGTGATATTGTAAAACTAATATAGCGAAAAAAAATCGCTAAAGCGAATTAAAGAAAGGAGAAAAAAGATGAAAATACGCTCAAAACAGAAGCGTTTTTTTCTGAAGGTCTGGATGAAGTTAGCAGTTTTTTTGCAATGGGTGGAAAAACATCCGTTAGTAGACAGAATTATTTTGTTAATTGTAAAAATTGTGTATTTCATGTTGACAAAAAGATGAAAACGTTAAATGTCTTTGCCAGCTATTATGAATATGTGGCTGGCAAAGGAATCCATTTGAATAATGAGCGTTTATATTAAATAAATTAGAAAGGAGGATACGAAGAATGGAACGAACAAATGTAAAGAATAATATAGGTGAAGTTTTACGGTTATTAAGAATATCTTATGATCTTTCGATTTCGGAATTGTCACAAAAGACAAAAATATCAAAATCATATATTACAGAAATTGAAAAAGGAGAAAAAAATCCTTCAGATAAAATTTTGAAAAATTATAGTGATGGATTGGAAATACCAGAAGAAACCCTGAAATATTTGCTGAATAATTATTCAAAAAAGCACTTGTCGTACCAAAAGTTATTAATTGAGATTTTAAAACGGATTGCTAAATTATAAAAGAATTTAAAGCAAAATAGAAAAAGGAGGTGAAAGATGTATGAAAAAACAAATAATAATTTAAAATCAGAAACTATTTCTCATTAAATTAAAAGAATTTGTGATTAAATAAATTGGAAAAGATAAAATTTTGTTGGGAAAATTAAAAGAATTAGTTTAATTACGTTATTGTAAGCTGTGAAATGATTAAAGGTGAGATAAATAGGTATAGAGTTAAATATCTAAGGTAATAAAAAAGCATATCGCATAAAAGTAAATTCAATATAATAAAAATATCCTATTTATTTGAGTCTGTTTAGCATTGGTGATAAATAGGATATTTTTAATTAGCATAGAATACATTAATGTTTGAAATAATCAAAAGTTAATTGAGACAGGTATACTAGTGAAATAAGGTACAAGAATAGTGAAAGGTGAAAGGTGAAAAATAGTGAGTTTAAAGGAAAAGATAGAGATTGGGACATCCGTTATAAGTATGTTAAGTATATTTTTTGGTATGTGGTTTGGATTTTATCAAATCAAATCTACTCTTTTGGAACAGAGGTTTTCTAATCGGTTAGAGTTGGCTGATGATTTGATGAGTAAGTATATATCACTATCTGAATATGCTAGCAAGGCTGCTTTTTATTTAGTTGCTGATGCAAATGATCAAGCTAAGAACTTTAAAGAATATTCAGGGTGTGTGAAAAAACATATGGAAGAATTGGAGAAAATAAAAAGTAAGATAGCGGCGTATGGTTCTGCTGAATTGGTTTCTCTTTTTTTTGATTCGTATAATGATATACAATTGAAAATACAAACTAGAAGAATAGATTTTGCATCTTGTAGAAATTATTTTCATTCTATGCCTTTGATAGCGTCATGTATTAAATATGATTTGACTGGTGAAGAAGTTAATCCATCAATTTTTTATAATTCTTTTATGAAAGAATTGAAAAAATTGGAAGAAGCAAAGGGGATGGAGAAATTTCATGAGACAATGATTATTACTAATAATAAATTAGTAAAAAAGTATAATTTGTCTAACAAATTTATTTGGAAAGAAGTAAAGGAATAGTGCGAAAGCTAAAAGGTGCTTGACACTATTAAAATTTTAGGAAACTTTATAAACAGTTGGAGACTATGTATGTAGTAAAGGGTGTGGTAAAGGGTGCCTGACACCATTAAAATTTTACAAGATGCTTGGAATTGTGAATGTAGTAGGTTCGTCTATTGCGTGTGAAGCAGACAATGTATTCTATACATTAGCCGGACTGGAGATCTCGGTTGCGACAACGAAAGCGTATAGTACACAGCTGATTGTGATGTATATGCTGGCTGTACAATTTGCAAAGATTTGTGGACAAATCTCAGATGAACAGTATATGGATATATTAAGGAGATGCAGTCACTTCCGGATAAGATCTGTCGTATTCTGGAAGATAAAGAGCGGCTCCAGTGGTTTGCATCCAAGCAGATGAATGCGAAGGATGTCTTCTTCGTAGGCCGTGGAATCGATTATGCAATCTGTATGGAAGGCAGCCTGAAGATGAAGGAAATTAGCTATATTCATTCGGAGGCATACGTGGCCGGTGAGTTAAAGCACGGAACGGTTTCACTGATCGAAGACGGAACACGGGTTATTGGTGTATTAACGCAGTCGGCGTTATTTGAGAAGACTGTCAGCAATATGGTTGAGTGTAAGAGCCGTGGAGCTTATCTGATGGGACTTACGACAGTCGGTAATTATAATATTGAGGAGAGTGCTGATTTCACGGTGTATATTCCTGAGACGGATGAGCATTTTGCAACTTCGCTTGCGGTGATTCCGCTGCAGTTGATGGGATATTATGTGTCTGTGGCTAAGGGACTTGATGTGGATAAGCCTAGGAACTTGGCTAAGAGTGTGACGGTGGAGTAGAAGTCCAGTGGGGACGGGGAATGATGGCTTTTTGTGTGTCCCTTGGTGTATTATTCTATTATAAAGCAAGTGGCTCATCGTGATCGGAATGGGGGCTCATCTGCACCGGACAGGTGGCTCATTTTAGCACAGATTATTTATGGAATGTTTTTATGTATTCCGGGGTGGCATAGGGGATGTATTGTGGACACAAAACTGAGCTGTTTCTGGACAATTTGTGTGATCAAGAATCGGACAATTTAAGAGATCATAAACAATACATTCTTGCACATTAACAATATCAAATCATTATAATTTTATAAGGGAAATTGACTATATGAAGAAAGCGATAATTACTTGTTCCAATTCTACAATTGAATTATACGAATTTGTCGAAGACTTTTATCTGGTATCTCAAAAAGCAAATACAGCATTGGAATTACTTCGACAAGGCTTGCCTACATGGGTTTCGCCGGAAAAATATGATGAAATGAAGATCTCTCTATGGGTATATAATGATACAAGAGCTAATGCATTGTGTCATTATGAAAACGGAGAAAATTATATAGCGTTATCTGTGGGACTATTAACAGCGTTTTGGAATGAAGTTGAAGATTTTGTTAGTCAAGATAATTTGACTTCGGTTTTTAAAATTAGTGAAGAAAATCGACCAACTTTTATGGATAATATATATTTTTACATGCTCAATTTTACCATAGCGCATGAGTATGGACATATAGCGCATGGACATCTTAGAGAACAAAAAGGTGAAAAAAGTATTGATGAGATGTTTAGAATGTCAGATGTAGCTAATGATAAAGACCGAAAGGCAAAGAATTGGACTACACAGTTAAAAGAATATGATGCGGATTCTTTTGCGGTAACAATACAAGCGGTATTGTTTTTGCAGCAATGGCAGGAGGATATAAGGGTAAATCTTGCAAATTTTGATAAGATGTTTATAGCAAATTATCTTTGTTTCCGAACATTTGCAGAAAAAACAGGAAGAAAATTTGCGGATTATTTTGATAAAAGTATTGATGAATATGATCATCCGCATCCTGGAATAAGAATGTATTATTCCTATATTCATTATTCTTACTGGATAGGAAGATTTCGAGATTTTGGAGAAGATACAATGACAATTCTTGGAAGTGGCAGCGATGCAGTTATTTCATATGAGAAAAATGTGTTGGGAAAAGAAAAAATTAAGGAATGCTATTATTCAGTTGCATTCACTGAAAAAGGTGCGCAACATGTTATGAATCTTCATAATGGATGGCAAGAGAAGATTGAGCATTTTAATGAGTATGCTTATATGGAAATTGAAAAAATGGATACAATAGATAGCATGCCGGTTTCATTAGACAAAAATGGGGATTTTGTCAATAAGAATTAAAAGTTTGTGTATTATAGCATCCTCCTTTAAATACATAACAGAGCGGAAAAATATGATAGCTTGCAAATGTCATCATGAAGGACAAAAAGCGGCGACAGATCCTGGCGAAAGGATGTGCCGCCGCTTTTTTGAAAAAGAATTAATCTCTCTGGAATAAATCGCGAGTATATACTTTATCTTTCACATCATCAAGGGATGAGTTATAACGATTGGCAATGATAGCCTGTGACATTTCTTTGAATTTATTCAAATCATTTACAACTTTGCTGCCAAAGAAGGTTGTGCCGTCTTCAAGAGTTGGTTCGTATACAATGACAGTGGCGCCTTTGGCTTTAATTCGTTTCATGACTCCCTGGATGCTGCTCTGACGGAAGTTATCAGAGTTGCTCTTCATGGTAAGGCGGTAAACGCCGATGACGCATTCTTTTTCCTGATCAGCGGAGTAATCCCCATGATTATTATAATCATAATAACCGGCAAGGCTGAGTACACGGTCCGCAATAAAATCTTTCCTTGTACGGTTACTTTCCACAATCGCAGACATCATATTCTGAGGCACATCATTGTAGTTTGCCAGAAGCTGCTTGGTATCTTTCGGCAGGCAGTATCCGCCGTATCCAAATGAAGGGTTATTATAATGTGTTCCGATACGAGGATCCAGGCATACGCCGTTGATGATCTCCTGAGTGTTCAGCTCTTTCATTTCTGCATAGGTATCCAATTCGTTGAAGTAAGACACACGCAGCGCAAGGTAAGTATTTGCGAAAAGCTTTACTGCTTCGGCTTCGGTGAATCCCATGAATAATGTATCAATCTGGTTCTTAAGAGCACCCTCCTGGAGAAGTGCCGCAAATGTGCGGGAAGCATTTACCAGTCGTTCATCGGATTTGTCTGTAGATACGATGATACGACTTGGATACAAGTTGTCGTACAATGCCTTGGATTCTCTTAAGAATTCAGGGCTGAAGATGATGTTTGACGTATTGTATTTTTTACGGACAGACTCTGTATAGCCAACCGGGATCGTAGACTTGATGACCATAATGGCTTCCGGATTCACTTTTAATACAAGCTCGATAACGGCTTCTACGGCAGAAGTATCAAAGTAGTTCTTCTTGCTGTCATAGTTTGTCGGTGCAGCGATAACTACATAATCTGCATTTTTATAAGCTGCTTCGCCGTCTAATGTAGCAGTCAGATCCAGTTCCTTTTCAGCTAGATATTTTTCAATATAATCATCCTGAATCGGTGATTTCTTATTATTGATCATCTCTACTTTTTCAGGAACGATGTCCACTGCAGTGACATGATTGTGCTGTGCAAGCAGAGTGGCAATAGAAAGTCCGACATATCCGGTTCCGGCTACTGCGATATTCAGCGGTGATGGTGATGGAAGCTTGTTGCTGCTGTTGTCAACGAATACTTCATCCGGCTCGAATCCGAGTGTTTCACCGAGTTGTTCCAGCTGTGGAATGGACGGGAGGTAATCCTCCTTTTCCAGACGTGAGATCTGGGCGCGGTTGATGCCTGTGGCATCAGCCAGATCCTGCTGGGTAAGTTTCAATTCTTTTCTCTTCGTTGCTACCAGATTGGCAAGGAGAGAGGTGGATAATTTTTTCATGTGGTACGGTCCTTTCTTTTGTTTGGTTGAATTGTTATTTATGCATTTAAATTGTGCGAATGTTAATTAAAATAACGTTATTGTAATGCTTGTGGCATTTGTAAAACATATAAAGTATAGTACATATGCGGGGAAATGGCAAGAGATAAGTTGTGGAGAGGTGGAAATAATTTTGTGTGGAGATAGATGCTGTTAATTGTAATAACATTTGCCCATTGGGTGTCCGTTGGGGACGGGAATAGTGGCTTTTTTTGTGTCCCTGGTGGTATTTTGTTACATAGACATATAAACTGGTTGGATATTACGGTGCGGCACAAGAATATTTAATGAAAATGAAAAGGTGAATGGAACCGGTTGAATGAAATGTTGGAATAATTCATCTTTTATCGTATAATAACAATGGAAGGAGAGGGGGATCTAGTGTTAGAAATAAATGAAGAAAGCCTTCATAATAAATTATTGGAACATAAAAATCATATTGGTTTTAATTGCGCAGAGGGAAGTCTCATTATAGCGAGTGGGTTGGCATTTGTGTATACCATTGTTTCGGGAAAAATTAATAATAATATATTAAATATTGTATCTTGGTGTTTTGCGATTGGACAGATCATTTATGGCTTGGCTCAGGTTATCATAGCCTTGAAAACAAAATTTAATGCTGAAAAATTATATCGGGAAATAGTGAAATTAGATGTTTCAGCACATCGTTATTCTTTGATTGCAATCAAAGATAGCTTTATGGGATATAAATCAAATCGTATACTTACGAAGTATTTTGAAGGAAAATGGAATGAATATATGTTTCTTTCTTTTCCCACTGCGGCAGAGAGAGATGAAGAAAGTTTGAAAAATGCAATTGGAGCAGCGTTAAAAATACCTAGGGACGTAATACATTTATATCAAAAGGCATCGATTTACCAACCTAAAATATCTCAAGACTGGAATACTGTGCGTGCTTATTATAATACTTATTATGTAGTATATATTGATAGCTTCCCGGAATTACTAAAAAATAATGAGTTTGAAATTGATGGGGTACATTATAAATGGATGACTCTTGAACAAATGGAGCGGGAAGCCGAAAAAAAAGAGCATAATAAGAATGAACGAAGGACATTTGCCCGATATATTTTTACACCTGCCCGATATACGGATTTATACTCAGAACCAAGAAAAAATGTATGGAAAATGCCGCATAATGTGTGTATTCGGTTAAATCGCAAATGTGATCTTTCGTGTAAATTTTGTCTTGCATGTAGTGAAAATACGTTAATGTTAAGTACAGATGTTGTTAAGCAATGTCTCTGCCTGTTAAAAAATAACGGAGTAAGAAGAGCCAGATTAGGAGGTGGAGAACCTACGCGACATCCAGGGTTTATGGAAATTGTGAGATATAGTGTAAATCTTGGAATGGATACCATTGTATATAGTAATCTGTATGATGTAGATAAAATAATACCAGAACTTATAAAATATCCGATTCGTGTTGTTACAAGTTTACATGGAGACGAATCATTTCATGATTTTATAACCCAGACGGAAGGGGCATATCAGAGAACTTATAATAATATTGTAAAATTAGTGTCATATAATATTCCGGTAACAATACATATGGTTTTAATGAATGAGAATGTTCATATGGTGGAACAGGTGGTTGTGGAAGCTATAAAAATTGGTGTAGACAAAGTTACGATTCAGACGTTGATTCCGCGTGAAAGAGGACGAGAATTTATAGAAGAAAATCATGCTACTGTTTTTATGCTTCGGCAAAATCTTGAAAAGGTAAGATACCTGGGAGAAAAATATAAGGGACAGATAACGATACATTACAATGATATGTATGAGAAAGAATATTATATTCTTGAACCAGATGGATCTATATATTTGGAGTCGGGAAGCGGAGATTCTGACCAGTTGATTAGGAGATTGGTATAGTGACAGAAAAAATGATGAATAAAGTAATGTTGGAATGTATTAGAATAGCAAGACAAAATATGGACGATGATCAGTATCCTATTGGAGCAATTATTACCGATGACAGGGGAAAAATTATTTCTTCTTCACGAAGTTCATTAAGAAAAGAATTAGATCCGACAAATCATCCGGAGATAGCAGCAATACGAAAGGCATCGAAAATTTTAAAAAGACGTAAATTAAAAAAGTGCTATCTTTTTACAACTTTGGAGCCATGTCCAATGTGTACTTCTGCTGCAATTTGGGCATGTATGGAAGGAATCGTTTATGGAGCAAGTCAGGAGGAAGCAATCAAATTTGTTGAAGAATATCCAGAACATAAATTGTCGTGGAGACAAATTCCTATAACGGCGGATTATATTATTTCTAAATCAGGAGCTAAAATAAAACTTTTCGGAGGTATTCAAAAAAAGTTATGTCAAGGGCTGTTTAAATAGATGTTACAAAAGACGATTATTTTCTGCAGACAAGCAGATATATCCATTTGAATCCTGTGAAAGCGAAGATGGCAGTGCATCCGGAAGAGTATCGATGGAGCAGTTATAAGACAATTATAGGGATGCAAGATGATCAAATCACATCAAGTTACAGGACTTTGGCTTATTTTCAAAATCACAATGTGACGCGTTATAAGGAATTCGTTGAAGATGTTGGGCATAAGTATATGGTTCACGAACAGGAAATCAGAAAAAAGATGGGAGAAGATGAAATATGGCTACCGTGGTAAAGCGTTTTGCAATCCAGGGGATTGAAGGATATAATGTGGATATTGAAACAAAGATGTTAGATGGACAGCCGATGATTTCGATTATCGGGATGGGTGATGTTGTAGTAAAAGAAGCCGGGGACAGGATCCAATCTGTAATTGATGAAAGTGGATATGTATTTCCTAAGAAAAGAGTGATCATAAGTCTTGCGCCGGGAGATAAGAAGAAAAGAGGTTCTCATTATGACCTTGCGATGGCGATTGGAGTTTTGCAGGTGTACCATTATAGTGGCTGCAAAGCAGCCGCCTAAAAATGTCAAGGTACTCGCTATTTTGCGTTTACGAAGAAGCTGCCAGTGGCAAGTTCTGTAGATGAATAAATATACTTTTCTCCCTTGTATAACCATAGGAGCTGCCGTATAATAAAAATAGTTAAGATACAGGTGTCAAATTGAGGGCGCGTAAATGAAGATAAAAGAAAGAATTATAACTTTAATTGAAGAACAAAAAGATGAAAAGTCTGCGAATTTGTGGAATATCTGTCAAAAAATAATAGATAACATCAATGCACATAATAAACAGATTATAGCACAGATGCAGGAATACGACACACACGATCAGGAACATAGCGAGAAAGTTCTTGAGATCATGGAAAATATTCTGGACCCGACAACAATAGAAAAGATGTCTTTTTATGAATTGATCTTGTTATATATGTCCGCATACCTGCATGATTCGGCAATGGCAATGCCGAACTGGGAATATACATTACTCAGAGCAGTTGAGGGAACAGAAGAATATAATGACAGTACATTAAGCTTTAAGATTTGCAATGATTACAAACGGGTGCATACATTTTCGGAAGCATTGGATATGGTGCAGAATAACAAGGATAAATTGTTTGATTATGAAAAGGCCAGACAATATGTATGCATGAAACCGACAGAAGAAGCTTTGATAGAATCGCTGGCAGAGCTTATGTGCAGCTATGAGGAATTTCGTAATGGATATACAGAGGAGCTGGACGGATGCAAAGATTCCGTTTCAAAATATATGAACAAAAGTAAATTTATACGTAGCGAATTTATACGGCAGACACATCATATAAGAGTAGTTGATAACGTATATGCATTGAAAGGGAAGATTGCAGATGCAATAGGAGGCTTCTATGCAGAGAGTTTTGTAGAAGATCTGGCAGCCGTCTGCAGATGTCACGGAGAAAAGCTGGAAAAAATATTTGAATTACCGATAGCAAGAAAAGATTGGTCTGATGAAAATGCAAATATACAGTTCCTGGCTATATTGTTAAGATTAGGTGATGTGATTCATTTCGATTCTGAGAGAGCTCCGATGTCGTTATATGCAGAAAAACAGATTTCGGATGCAGAAAGCTATAAGCACTGGAATGCAAAATTTCAGGAATTACAGTACACAGTTCATAATGAAAACAGTAAAGTCAGTATTAGATATCAGGCATATTGCAGAGAGCCGGAGATGTATTATTTTATTCAGGATTATCTGGATGGGATAGATAATGAAATAGACAATTATTATATCTTGAAGAATAGATGGGAGTTGATACAGAATCGAGAACTGGAAAGATATTATCTGAATATAGATAAAGTGGACAGGACGCAGATAAAATATGACAGGGACAGATTTGTGCCGGATAAGAATATGAAATTTGTTCTGAACCAGTCTAAGATATTGGAATTGTTAATGGGAATTCAGCTGTATAAGGACAAGTTTCTGTGTATAAGAGAAATTTATCAGAATGCACTGGATGCTTCGAAGTGCATGAAAGCATATAACAGGAAGCTAGGAAAGACAGAGAATCTTACGATACAATTTGGTGTTGGTGTGGAAGAGATTCAGGGAAAAACGGAAAAATATATCTACTGTCTGGATCATGGCACTGGCATGAATAAATATATAATCAGAAACTATTTGCTCCATATAGGAAATTCTTACTACAGATCGAAGGAGTTCGCAAAGAAAAATACAGATTGGGGATATGATGTAAATCCGACTTCACAGTTTGGCATTGGACTTTTATCCGGATATATGCTGGCGGACAAGATTGGAATTACAACAATTCATTATGAAGATAATAAGGCATTAAGCTTTGTGCTGGAAGGTGCGAATGAACATTTTTATTATATAAAACCAAATAGGCTGGAGAAGGAACAGATCGGTGAACACGGGACTCTTATTAAGTTATATTTAAAATCAGAATACTGTGATAATATAAATGCAAAATATATTCCCAAATTACCATTAGCACTGATGACTTCAAGAAGTGAAATAAAAAATTATGTAGGTGAGAGAAGTCTTATAGACGGGAACCTCTTATATATACTAAGTCAGCATATAGGCATAAAATGCGCAGATATTCCGGTTCGGGTCTGTGATGAAGAGGGAAAATGCCATGAGCTTTATTATAGCAATACGATCTTTGATCAGAGAAATTATGATGAAATCCATGATGAAGATGTAGAACAGTTGTGGAAGGAAAGGCACTATTTGGGTGGTGGAGAGAATCCATATAAGCTGGCAATTGAGAAGAGAAATCTGATGGATGACTATGTAATAAAAGCAGTAAGTGAGAATGTTGAATTGTATTCACATATTACTTTGCCAAAAAGGGGAATTGGTGAATATAATGTAAGACTATTTGATTTTGGTGATTTTCTGGGAAATAAAGAAAGCAGTATATTTGTAGACGGTGTATTGGTTGAAACATCAATGAGGAACTGTTCTGAGATTGAAGATGTATTGGGAGAAGATATTGTAATGCACAGTATGCTCAACTACGTAGGAAACAAAAGACCTGTTTTATCGGTCGACCGGAATTCTTGTGTAGAGATGCCGAAGATAAAAGAAGAATTGAAGAATCTGCGAGATGCATTCGTTGGAGAAATTCTGGACACGATTACAGGACATGTACAAAAGGAGAACATTACAGGGGACGATCCGGAAGGGGCTGTGATACTGAATATTGTAATTAGAGAATTTCCTACTTTGTCAGGATGTCTGCTAAAAAGGTTATGTGCTTCACAAAATATAAAACTGACATTTGATAAGAAATTCCTGGAGAATCATTCGTACAATATGAATGATATTTTTTCAAAAGATACAATCGTTTTGAGCGAAACGAATTTTATGGAATATCAGGAAATAACAAGGCAGGTAATTCTTGGCAGGAGTATGTATGCAGAAAAAATAAAAGTCAATGATCTGACTGTTGAAATCAGGGGCGGAGAATATCAGGAATTTCCGGATATAAAACATGCATACAGGCATGAGAATCTTTCACTGGTGTCTGTGGCGATAGGAGCAGATGAGTGGGAAGGTGTATATAAGGAATATGATCTGGTCAGCAGATTGTGGCCGATAGTAAGTACAAAATTATATGACAGCCTTGTCGATGAATATTCTGTAAGCGAAGTTACAAAACGATGCAAAACTATCAGTGAGGTAACGAATGGGATGCAGGGAATTGCCAATCTTGATCCGGTGCTTATTCACCCGAGGTATGGTATCAGTTCAAAAAGTCAGAATCATCTCAGAAAAAGAAATTGTTACGTGGGAGAATTTGAAAGTATCCAAAAACAATACTGGTTATTTGAGATGACAAATCATGGAGAGTTGACCAGAGAAAAGAAGATTAGTTATGCATTATATGCTTATATTGGACCAAGAAAATTGAATGAAATGGAGCAGGAGCGGCTGGATGAATTGGCAGAGAGTGACCCTGAGTATGTGCAAGGGGTAAAAGAAGGATGGAGTATTCTGTTTTTGGGAGCAATTGAAAAATATATCATCTGTCCGGGCGTGATGCCAAGAGATGAAATTGTGAAGAAAATACCGGATAGCTATAAAAAGATGAAACCTGATATTACGTATTTATTTACGGATGGATCACATGTATTTGATGAATTCCATTTATCAGAATGAACGAGAGGTGAGAATAAAAAATGAATCGATATCCGTTTATTACAGATGAGGAGTTTCGCAGTCTTTTGTATTATCAGGGGGCAATACAAAATATAGATTTAAAGATGCTGGATACAGAATTGACTAATTTTTACAGTATTGGAAATGCATACGAGACGATAAATGTATTGCTGTTCCCTGGAATCGAAAATGAAAAGTCGAGATTAGCTATTGAAAGACGTTATATGGACGAGCGTATCTTGGAGGATATGGATGAATTATTGAATGTATATTGCTGGTTATACTCTGCGATGTGTAAATATACATTGCATACATCGAAAGGGAATACAATACATACACGACGCGATGACCGGAGACATACATATGAGTGTATGAAGTATGGAATCAATGATTCGTTTTTGTCAACTTCGCTAAGGTTAGATAGTAATCAATATTTTCAGAAAAAAGATGGATTAGTTTTGATGGAATTTGAAGCAGAAGATACAGTTGAACATATCAATGTGAATGATGTATTGGGAGATAAAA
The DNA here is from genome assembly GCF_009875615.1 of Dorea sp. BIOML-A1. Classification (NCBI taxonomy): domain Bacteria; kingdom Bacillati; phylum Bacillota; class Clostridia; order Lachnospirales; family Lachnospiraceae; genus Dorea; species Dorea sp. BIOML-A1. The sequence continues at coordinate 7,325 of NZ_WWSA01000040.1, read as the reverse complement.
GTGGTTTCCCTCAGGAAGATGAGATTTTATATCCGCCGTTTATATATCTTGAGACAAAACCGTTGACGTTAGAAGAAAGTGAAAAAAGCTTTCAAGACTGCCATAAAGCACCTCCATGCGGGAAATATTTCATTACTTTAAAAAGCTCATCTATAGAGCCGAAAGAAAGATCGAAGGAAACGACAGAATGGCTGGACCAAAAGAGAAAAGAATTGACCGCAAAGACAGAAATTGAAAATGCGAAAAAGGTATGGAATGCGATTACAATAAATGCAGAATGTGCATACAAAGCAGAAATTCAACAGTATGTGAACTGGAAACAGGGATTGAAAGAGTACCTGAAAACAATATATGCAATTATAAAATATGAACAAAGGTAAAAATGGGAGCAGAAAGAGGATATGAAAAAGAAATATACATTAGAGGAACATCTTCATCGGACAAGCAAACATCATGACACGAATCACAGCCTGGAAAGTGTATATGATCTGCAGAAAAGAAAACTGACAAGATATTTGTCATCTGTAGTTACAACTTATCCGACTTATAGTACACACGATACCTGGCATTCGGCGAACATTGTATCTGCGATTGAGAATATTCTTGGAAAAGAACGCATAAAAAAGCTGTCTGGGATAGATACATTTCTGATATTGATGTGTTCTTATATGCATGATATCGGGATGCTGTATACAGACCGGGAAGTCAGGAAGATATGGGCGACAAAGGAATTCCAACAGCTTTTGTATGAATATCAGACAGATGATACGACGGTAGGAAAAGCAGCTAAATTGTTACTGGAAGCAACTGGAAAAGAGGATGAGCTTACCTGGCCGCTGAATATAAAGCAGGCAATTACGATTGTGTTGATGGAATATTTCAGACCTCAGCATGGCAGAAGGATTCAGACGTTAACAGACGAAGCAAATCAGATTGGAGAGCTTTTGAGGGTCGAGGATTCTTTTCTGCCGGGACGTATCATCAAAGTGATCAACAAGATTGCAATGGCACATACGGGAAGTTTCGAAGAAATGCTGTCAGGATTGGTGATGGTAGATACTTTCGCAGGGGAGGAATTCCATCCCAGACTTATTGCATGGCTGCTTCGGATGGGAGATTTGTGTGATCTGGATAATGACAGGTTTAATAGAATCGGGATTGCAACGTTCGGGACATTGCAGGATGAGAATCTGGCACATTATTTCAAACATTGTTCGGTGGAAACGTTATATATATCTATAGATAAGATTCGGGTGATCGCAGATATTAATAAGAAGGCGATTCGGGAAGAATGTGCATCTGACTGGATGAAAGATGACGCGATAGATAATAAAGAACAATTCCAGCGCAGATGGATGAAAGTATATCAGCAGACAATCCGTGAACATGTGAACTGGAAAAACTGGATGGAAAGCGAGATCAATGCTGCCAAATTAAATGTAAATAAAATTTTTCCAAAGCATTGGAGTCGTAAAATCCCGGAGATAGAATATACGATATTATTAAACGGTGAAAAAATCTCATCGGGTAATGAAAATCTACGCTTTTCTTTTTCACAGGAAAAAGCCTATTCTTTGATTGAAAATATCAGCATTTATCAGAATGAGGGATTGATTTTTCTTAGGGAACTGATCCAGAATGCAATTGATGCGTCAAAGATTCAGATCTGGCGTGAGATAAAAGAGAAAGTCCCGGAGGGAAAATATGAGCTGTCGCCATTTCAGGTGGCAAGAATGTTTCCGGGGATTTTTGAAAGGCATGCAGTCAGAATCAGTGCCAGATATCACGAAGAGTCGGATTGTGTTGATTTTGCAATCGAGGATGCAGGTGTCGGAATCAGTGTAGAAGAATTTCAGGAACATATTTTAAAAACAGGGAACAGCTGGAAGAATCGAAAAAAATATAAAAAAGAATTTGAAACAATGCCGGAATGGTTAAAACCGACCGGAGCATTTGGAATTGGACTCCATACGGTATTCACAGTTACGGATGAGATGAAGATTTATACCAAATCCGATTGCGAGGAGCAGACAAATGAGATGCTGTTATATTCCGGTAAAAAAAGCGGCTATGCATTTTGCCAGAAAGCAGAAGAACCTCGTTCAAGAGGTACGAAGATATTTTTTTCATTTCATCTGAATCAGGCGCAGAAGGAGCAGTGCTTTGGGGAAATGGAAAGTTCTTATCTGAAGGAGTACGGTGGCGAATATGAAAAGCTTATGATAAACCGCATTAATCAATACTGTATAACTCCGATCGTGCCGATTTATTTTAATGATATGGAGTACATGCTTCCGGAGCTGACAGCATCCACCTGGTGTAATGAGCTTACATATTATGAAGGAGAGAATCTGAGAGGAAATGTAGATGCTGATAATCGATTTGAATATTGCTTTGGATATAATTATCGATATATTGTGATTTATGATAAGAAGATGCGGTATCTGATTCACTTTAAGATTCCTCAATATGGGGAAAATAGAAGTGAAACGTTATCTTATCAGTTGTGTAGACAATATAATGTGCTTTCTTTTATGGGAATGCATATAGAAGACAATATTGATATAACGGGAAATTTTTTCGAGATTGCTTATATGGATATTCTCTCCGGGGAGGGAAGCGCTGTGATCGATGCGTCAAGGATGAAACTTACTTACGAAGCCAAAAGACAGATTGAGCAGTCTGTTGTGGATGCTGTCTCATATGCAAAAGAGTGTTATCTGCGATTTATGATAGATCAACATCAGGATGATGTGGTTAGTGCATACCGTGCCGGAATAAAAGAGCTGGCAGAAGAATATGATGCGGGCGCAATCAGTGAGAATAAAGTATGGCAGGAAATGTGTAAGAAGAAAAAGATGATTTTTCCTGCAATCGATTCAAGACAGGTAAAATCATTGGAAGTCAGAGTTGTAACGTATCTGATGAGTCTGAACTTTGTGGATGAAGTTTTGAAAAAGGATATTCAGAAGCTGCAGAAATCTGTGGCAGAAGAAACAAATGTGGATTCATTTGAAATATTGCCAAAACTGGAGATAAAAGCATTTGACTTTCTGGATTATCTGTTGAAAAAATGGAAAGGTGATTGGAAAGTATCAAGGTATTCTTTTATGCGTTCATATTTTGATAATCAAATGTTGGATATACTGAGACATTATTGTGGTATATGGGCACAGATGATAATTCAGTATGTGTTAAAGTCCAGACGGATGAATGATAGGGAGGAGATGTGGCATGACAGGATAAAACAGGAATTTGACCGACGTTTTCCAAATATGTCACAGTGGAGAAAGACGAAATATGTGCCGGAAGAAGTGTTGCGGATGTTGATCACTTACAGAGGGATCGATGAAAGAGTGAATGGAAGAGGGAATACAGCTATTCCGGTCTTGGAATCTGTATTATTTCCTGGCTCAGCAATCTCCTTCAGAGAATGGATATATCGGGGAAGTTATAGAAGCAACCCATTGATGTCGCTGGAATTGGATCAGCCATACCTTTATCTTCTGCTGGATATTCCGAAAGATCCTCAAGTAAGTAATTTGGAAAGAAAAGTGTGGAATCTGTATGTGAAGGACAGTATCTACGGAACCTTCCGATATGATATGGTAAGACCGGATTCTGCAGGGAAATTGATAGATGAAAAATCTGTAAACATTTCCGGAGAAAATAATAATCTGGTATATGACTGCATTCCGATGTTAAAAAGGTATGCAGTAACAGCTTTGGAAAAGAGCAGACAGGGATTAGATATTTGCATGGAGGTTTTTGACAAAGAAAATCAAGGAGTTCGTGCCGGAAAGAAGGAAAAATGGGAAGTATATAAAAGATTCTGGCAAATCATCGAAGATTCCAGACATTATGAGCGAGAGGAAATTAGTGTCGGGATACCGGCGTTTGATGAATTTAAGGAAATATCGAATGATTGTCAGGAATATAATCCGTGGTTGTACATACAATGTCATTATCCGGTTGTTCCTGCGTGGGATTATCAGAAGCAGATCAGAGAGTTCATGGATGAATGCAATATGAAAGCGTGGAGAGCAGAACAATGTGTAGACGAAATTCTAAGAAGAAATCTGACGGACAGAGTTATCAATTACTTATGCAGAATAAAGACTGATGGCAGTGTGGAAGCCAGAGAAGAAATAAGAAGATTATATCGAGAATTTTTGTTGGAACTCTTTACTGCGTGGGATGAGACTATGCCAAAAGGATAACCGTCCCCATTGACACGTGTCGGAGTTTTTCTTGTAATTAAAAAGATCATTGATGATTATAAACTTCAAGACTACTTGAGCAGCTGAGACGACCGTGGAAAAGTACTGCTCCTGGATTTGGCAGCGTATTCCATTATCAGTGAGAACAACGCAGCCCAGTATTATCCTGATTATGCATACAATCCTCCAGTGCTGACACCCAATCATAAGATATACAGTGATTCAATCATCTCGAGGTTTCTGTCTGAAATCGGAGAAGATGAACGAATTGCTTTTCTTAATGACTGGAATGAAAAAAGAAATCATCGTGAGAAAATTTATATTTCCTATGATTCTACGAATAAGAACTGCGAGGCTGGCGACGTAGAGAAGGCAGAATACGGTCATCCAAAGGAAGATGCTGGGGCTCCGATCGTTAATTATGCGATGGCATGTTTTGGTTTGAGTAGGAAAAACATGAGAAGTTAGCATTAAAGTAGTGTCGGGAATATAGAAGAAGGATGGAAGCAAAATGGAAGAGCCTTTGTATTCATCCGACAATGAAAGAAGCAGAACAGAGGTTATCCTTCGATTCTGCTTCTGTATTTTTTAGGGGTTACTCCCTGATATTCTTTAAATTTATGAATAAAATAACTGATATTGTCAAACCCGTGATTATTCCGGGGCTCTCTGAGCCACCTGTCCAGACTTTGAGAGCCACCTGTCCGGAGAATGAGAGCCATATATTCCGGTAATTCAGAGCCACCTTATTGGGCTCTATTACATATATTTCCTTTATACTGTAAAGACATACCTTTGGTGTGAATACAGATAAAGGAGGTTGTAAGTTATGACCAAGTATCGTGAAATCCTACGCTTGAAAAGCTTAGGATTCAGTGAGAGGAACATCGCACAGAGTTGCGGTGTATCCAGAAACACAGTCGCCAAGGTTTTGAAAAAAGCAGCGGAAATCAATCTTTCATGGCCGCTGGATTTTGACATGACCGACAGTGCACTAGAGGAGCTGATGTTTCCTAAAGATAAGTCGGCAACGAATAAACGTATGCCAAACTTTAACTACATCCGCAAAGAACTTCTGCGGAACGGCGTAAACAAAAAGCTTCTCTGGGTAGAATACTGTGAGGAGTGCCGCATGAGCAGCGAAGAGCCTCTAATGTATTCTCAGTTCTGCTACTACATCCAGAAGGATGAAGAAAAACGCAGGGCTACCATGCATATCCCTAGAAAACCAGGTGAACAGATTGAAGTTGACTGGGCAGGTGACCCTGCTCACATCATTGATCCGGACACCGGAGAAATAACAGATGCATGGATATTTGTAGGTGTATTAACTTACAGTCAGTATGCTTTTGTAAAAGCATATATGAATGAGAAAACTGACAACTGGATCAAAGCTCATATCCAGATGTTTGATTTCTTTGGCGGTGTCACACCTATGCTCGTTTCTGATAACTGCACAACCGCAGTGAATCATAAAAAGAGTGACTGGTACAACACTGCCTTAAACACAACTTATCATGAGATGGCAGAACATTACAATCTTGCCATCCTTCCGGCCAGAGTCCGAAAACCCAAAGATAAACCGAATGTAGAGGGATCGGTAGGAAAGATATCCACATGGATAACAGCAGCCCTTCGCAATGAACAGTTTTTCTCTCTTGCAGAATTGAATGCTTCAATCCGTGAAAAACTGGATGCCTACAACGCCCGTAAATTCCAGAAAAAGGAATGTAGCAGACTCAGTTTATTTCTTGGGGAAGAAATGCCATTACTGGCTCCGTTGCCTGCTACACCTTTTGAACTGGCTGAGTGGAAACAAGCCACCGTCCAGTTTAACTATCACATCGCAGTAGACAGAATGTTCTACTCCGTGCCTTATCAGTATATCAAAAATAAGGTTGATGTGCGTATAACAGATACAACGGTTGAAATATTTTATAATCACAATCGTATTGCCTCTCACAGACGACTCTATGGAAGAAGCAGTCAGTATTCTACAGTGACAGAACATATGCCGCAGGAACACCAGAAATATCTGGAATGGAACGGTGACCGGTTCCGTAAGTGGGCTGATTCGATTGGAATTAACACAAGTAAGGTTGTCGATGCAATACTTACCTCCGGCAGGATTGAACAGCAATCCTACAGAAGCTGCATGGGATTACTGAAACTGGCAGAAAAATATTCGCCAGAAAAGCTGGAACAGGTCTGCGCTAAGGCGCTCTCTTATTCCGGTAAACCCAGCTATAAAAGTATCAAAAATCTATTGGTTGCAACAAAGGATGCACCTGATACCGAATCAGAATCATCTCAAGTAGAAAAACCACACGGCATAACCAGAGGAGCCAAATACTGTAGAGGTAAACAATCATGACAAATCAAAGTACAATCGATAAACTTATTGAAATGCGTCTGACTGCTATGGCAGATGCATTCCGCATCCAGATGGATGATCCTGCAATGAAGGAAGTTCCATTCGAAGATCGCTTCGGTATGCTTGTTGATGTCGAGTATAGCAACTGTAAAAACAATCGTCTGAAAAGGCTGATCCGCCAGGCTGAGTTTGAACAGCCAGATGCCAGCATCGCAGCGATCGATTACCATTCTGGACGAAAGCTGAACAAAGCACTGATCAACCGTCTGGCAACCTGTGAATACATTACAGAATACCGGAACATCTTTATTACTGGAGTAACCGGAAGTGGTAAAACTTATATGGCCTGTGCCTTTGGCATGGAAGCATGCAAGCACTATTACTCAGTACGGTATGTACGACTTCCTGATCTATTATTGGACTTACAGGCTGCCAGGGACAATGGAACTTTCTCGACTGTCCTGAAGAAATACACCAAGCCAATAGTACTGATCATTGATGAGTGGCTGCTTCTTAAACTGACAGAAGCTGAAGCCAGGAATCTTTTTGAACTGATACATAAACGACGAAAAAAATCTTCAACGATCTTTTGTTCTCAGTTCCGTGAAAGTGAATGGTACCAGCAAATCTGTGATGGTGAAAGTACTCTTGCTGATCCCCTTATTATAAACATTCATTTAAGCAGGTTGAAACTCGCAGGAGCTTTCGCGTAACGAACTAAACTGAATCAT